>NZ_JBFRFS010000014.1:0-109177 GCF_052114945.1 Glaciibacter sp. 2TAF33 | reverse complement strand
ACGCCGGCCCGCCCGGCCGCCACCCGGCCGCCGGCCCGCCCGGCCGCCGCCCGGCCGCCGGCCTTCGAAGAGAAGCAGCGCTACGGTGAATCGGTGGTGCGCGAAATCCTCGGCGCCACCTTCCTGGAAGAACAGCCGCACATCTCGGCACCCCGCTCGAGAGGCGAGTAACCCATGTACGAAGGAATTGTCCAGGAACTCATCGACGAACTCGGCCGCCTGCCCGGCATCGGCCCGAAGTCGGCGCAGCGGATCGCATTCCACATCCTGCAGACCCAGACGTTCGACGTGACCAAGCTCGCCAACGTGCTGCTCGAGGTGCGCGAGAAGGTGCGCTTCTGCTCCATCTGCGGCAACGTCTCCGAGCAGGACACCTGCGGCATCTGCCGCGACCCGCGACGCAACCCCGCCTCGATCTGCGTGGTCGAGGAGGCCAAGGACGTCGTCGCCATCGAGCGCACCCGCGAGTTCCGTGGCCTGTACCACGTCCTCGGGGGGGCGATCAGCCCGATCGACGGGGTCGGCCCCGACGACCTCAGCATCCGCCAGTTGATGACCCGCCTCGCCGACGGCACCGTGCAGGAGGTCATCATCGCCACCGACCCGAACCTCGAAGGTGAAGCCACCGCCACCTACCTGTCGCGGCTGCTGACCACCCTCGAAATCCGCGTGACCCGCCTCGCCTCCGGCCTGCCGGTCGGCGGCGACCTTGAATACGCCGACGAAGTCACTCTCGGCCGCGCCTTCGAAGGCCGACGCGTCGTCACCGGTTAGCCGTCTCGCGAGCGGATGCGTACACCGCGTCACATAGCCGCTGCGGAATATCTGAGCATTTAGACTTGACCCGGGCCATGCCCGCGTACCCAACCCCCAGGAGAGCCACGTGAGCTTGATCGTGCAGAAGTTCGGCGGATCATCCGTTTCGGACGCCGAAGGCATCCGGCGGGTGGCCAAGCGCATCGTCGAGACGCGGAAGGCCGGCAACGACGTGGTGGTCGCGGTCAGCGCGATGGGCGACACCACCGACGAGCTTCTCGACCTGGCCCACGAGGTCACGCCGATCCCCGCGCCGCGCGAGCTGGACATGCTGCTGACGGCGGGGGAGCGCATCTCGATGGCGTTGCTCGCGATGGCGATCAAGAGTATGGGTCACGACGCCCGCTCATTCACCGGCAGCCAGGCCGGGATGATCACGGATGCCCACCACGGGTCCGCCCGCATCGTCGACGTCACCCCGGTGCGGCTTCGCGAAGCGCTCGACGAGGGGGCGATCGTCATCGTCGCCGGCTTTCAGGGCTTCAACCGCGACACCAAGGACATCACCACGCTCGGCCGGGGCGGTTCGGACACGACGGCCGTTGCCCTCGCCGCCGCCCTCGACGCCGACGTCTGCGAGATCTACACCGACGTAGACGGGGTGTTCACATCCGACCCGCGCGTGGTGCCGCTGGCCCGCAAAATTGACCGGATCACGAGCGAGGAAATGCTCGAGCTGGCCGCGAACGGCGCCAAGGTGCTCTATATTCGCGCTGTGGAATATGCCCGCAGGCACAACGTGACCCTGCATGTGCGTTCCTCGTTCAACAACAACGAGGGAACCATCGTCTACAACCCCGGCGTGCCCCTGCGGGGCGCCGCTCTGAGGAAAGAGAAGCCCATGGAAGACCCGATGATCGCGGGGGTCGCAGCCGACCTCAGCGAAGCGAAAATCACCGTCGTCGGCGTGCCGGACGTTCCCGGCAAGGCGGCGCACATCTTCAAGATCGTGGCGAAGACGGGCTCCAACGTCGACATGATCGTGCAGAACGTGTCGTCCGCGGCAACCGGGCTGACCGACATCTCGTTCACCGTCCCCATGGCAGACGGTCACCGTGTTCTGCAGGCCCTGGAGTCCGAGAAGGAGGACACCGGCTTCCAGTCGCTGCAGTACGACGACCAGATCGGCAAGCTCGCGCTGGTCGGCGCGGGCATGCGCACCAACTCGGGCGTCTCGGCCAAATTGTTCGAGTCGCTCTCCGACGCGGGCATCAACATCGAGATGATCTCCACCAGTGAGATCCGGATCTCGGTCGTCACCCGCGCAGACAGTATCACCGAGGCGCTGCGTGTCGTGCACACCGCCTTCGGTCTCGATGCCGACGAGGTCGCCCAAGTGCACGGCGGCACCGGCCGCTGAGCGACGCCCGCTCCGGCAGCTCCCGCCCCGCCCTCTCCGTCCCACCCTCCCACCAGCCCCCCGACTCACCGCCCGCGCCGGGGTTCACTCAGGAGCACGCGACCGGATCGGCCCGATTCAGCATGAACACGGGCTGGTTTGCGACAATCTCCCGAGTTAGCCACACGGATGCAGCGACACGTAAGGAACCCAGTGACCAGCACAGCGACCAGCAGCACAGGAATCAACATCGGCGTCGTCGGCGCCACCGGCCAGGTCGGCGCCGTGGTGCGTCGCCTGCTGGAGGAGCGCGATTTCCCGGTCGCCGGCATCCGCTTCTTCGCTTCGGCCCGTTCGGCCGGCACCACGCTGCCCTGGAAGGGCCAGGACATCGTCATCGAGGACGCCAGCACCGCCGACCCGACCGGCCTTGATGTCGCCATCTTCTCCGCCGGTGCCACGCTTTCGAAGGCGCAGGCTCCCCGCTTTGCCGCCGCCGGCGTGCTCGTGGTCGACAACTCCTCCGGCTGGCGGATGGACCCCGAGGTGCCCCTCGTGGTCAGCGAGGTCAACCCCGAAGCCATCAAGCAGGCGGGCAAGGGCATCATCGCCAACCCGAACTGCACCACCATGGCCGCGATGCCGGTACTCAAGGTGCTGCATGACGAGGCCGGACTCGAACGCCTGATCGTCAGCACCTACCAGGCGGTCTCCGGCAGCGGCCTCGCCGGCGCCGAGGAGCTCGCCACCCAGGTGCGCGTTGCCGCGGCCAGTGACAACCTGCTCCAGCTCGTGCACGACGGCGCCGCCGTCACCATGCCCGAGCCGGTCAAGTACGTGCGCCCGATCGCGTTCGACGTCATCCCGATGGCCGGTTCGGTCGTCGACGACGGCTCGTTCGAGACCGACGAAGAGCAGAAGCTGCGGAATGAGTCACGCAAGATCCTCGGCCTGCCGGAGCTCCTGGTCAGCGGCACCTGCGTGCGGGTGCCGGTGTTCACCGGTCACTCGCTGTCCGTGAACGTCGAGTTCGCCCGTCCGCTGTCGGTCGCTCGCGCCGAGGAGCTTCTCGGCGGCGCGCCCGGTGTGGTGCTGACGGATGTCCCCACTCCGCTTCAGGCCGCCGGCCGGGACCCCAGCTTCGTCGGCCGCATCCGCCAGGACCCGGGCGTTCCTAACGGCCGCGGCATAGCGCTGTTCATCAGCAACGACAACCTGCGGAAGGGCGCGGCCCTCAACGCTGTGCAGATAGCTGAACTGATCGCGGCGGATCTCCTCGCCGCCGTGCCCGCCGTCTAGTCTTCCCGCGCGCCCCACGCCCCACGCCCTCCGTTCGCGCTGAGGATTCGGCCACGCGCGGATGGCACGCCCTCCGCGCGTGCAGGAACCCGCAGCGCGAGCGGATGGCGTTTGCGCTGAACGGGGCGGCGAGCGGATGCCGTTTGCGCGGAACCGGCACGCGCGAGCGGATGCCGTTTGCGCGGAACCGGCACGCGCGAGCGGATCCCGTTTGCGCTGAACCGCGCTCGCGTGCAGGAATCCGCGGCGCGGGCGAATGCCGCACCGCTGGGACCGGCGCGCGCCGCAGCCTGAGCGGACGCTCGCCGCCTAGGTGGACGCTCGCAGCCTGGGCGGATGCGTAGCGCCCGCAACCCTGCGACGCCCAAGACACCGAGGCGCCAAAATGGATCGCCCCTGACCATTCGCGCTGAGGATTCGGCCACGCGCGGATGGCAGGCCCTCAGCGCGTGGTCAAAACCTCAGCGCGAGCGGATGTCGCGTGGCCAGAATCGGCGCGCGTGGCCAAAACCTCAGCGCGAGCGGATGTCGCGTGGCCAGAATCGGCGCGCGTGGCCAAAACCTCCGCGCGAGCAGATGCCGCAGCCGGCGCTCGCCGCCCTCTTGACAAGACGGTATGTTGTATACAGAATACAGTAATCGCATTCCGACCCTCAGGAGAGGTAGACACCCCATGACCAGCTTGGTCTCAAAGACGAGAAAGCTCCTCGCCATCGGCGCCGCCACCGCGCTCGCCCTCACCATGGCCGCCTGCAGTGGTTCCGGCGGCAACTCTGACCCCAACACCGTCGTGTGGTCCACCTGGGGCACCCCCGAAGAACTGACGCGCTACGAGGACTTCAACAAGGACTTCATGAAGCGCCACCCCGACATCAAGGTGAAGCTCCAGCCGGTGGCCTCCTACGGCGACTACCACTCGAAGCTCCTCGCCCAGCTCACCTCCAATACGGCGCCCGATGTCTTCTACATCGGTGACGACAAGATCGGCCAGTTCGTCGACGCCAAGGTCCTGATGCCGCTGACCAAACTGATGGACTCCGACGCGAGCCAGACCAAGCCCGACGACTTCTTCCCCGGCCTCTTCGGCGCGGCCAAGACCGGTGACGAGATCTACGCCGCGCCGAACGACTCCAACCCCGACGTGCTCTGGTACGACAAGACGGCGCTGGCCGCTGCCGGCATCACCGACGACCCCGCCGCGCTCGCCGAGGCCGGCGAGTGGACCACCGGGAAGTACCTCGACATGAACGCGAAGCTCAAGGCCGCCGGCCTGACCGGGTCGATGTTCTGGAACTACTGGGCCACCCACTACAGCTGGATCTCCGCGCAGGGCGGCACGGTGTTCGACGACTCGGGCGCGTTCATCGGCAACACCGACACCGCCACTGTCGATGCCACCGAGACACTCGGCAAGAAGTTCCAGGACGGCACCTTCGTCGTCGCAGACACCCTCCCGGAGGGCGCTGGCGCCGACAGCCTCTTCGTCTCGCACAAGGCCGGCTTCTTCTCCCAGGGCCGCTACACCATCGGCACCGTGAAGTCCGCCGGCGAGGAAGCGAGCTACGACATCGTGCGCTGGCCTACCCCCGACGGCGCCGCAGCCCCGACCGGAGTCGCGACTTCGTACCTCGCCATCAATGCGAAGACCAAGAAAACGGATGCCGCGTTCACGTTCTGGACCGAATTCCTCAGTGCCGAAGGCCAGACTTTCCGGCTCCAGGGCGGTGGAAACGCCGTGCCGTCGATCAAGGGTGCCGACGACGTCGTGCTCGAGGACAACTACCCGGCGCACGCCCAGACGTTCCTCGACATGCGCGACATCGGCTTCGAGGACCACCCCACCATCGCGGCGGTCCCTGGCCTGTCCACCGACATCAGCGACCTGATGATGAAGCTCTACCAGGGCAAGGGAGACGCCCAGTCGACACTTGACGCCGTCGCCGATCTGATCGCCGCCAAGAGCAGCAAGTAAGGCCGAGTCATGACCATCGTGCGTAGCTCGACAGCCGGGCAACCACGTCTCGCACCAGCGCCAGGCGGTCTCCGGAAGGAGGCCGCCTGGCGGCGCCGGGACCGCCGATGGGGCTACATCTTCATCGGCCCGCAGGTCATCGGAATGGCGATCTTCGTTCTCGTCCCGTTCGTGGGAAGCCTGGTCCTTGCCTTCGCCTCCTGGGACGGCCTCACCGAACTCACCTGGGTCGGATTCGACAACTTCATCTCCCAGGCGCAGGATCCGCTGCTGATCCGCAGCATCCTGAACACCCTGCTGATCGCACTCATCACGGTGCCGATCGGCCTCGGCTTCTCGGTCGTGATCGCCGTGGCGCTGGAGAAGCTGAAGACCCGCACGCTCTACCTGGTCTTGTTCTTCGCCCCGGTGGTCACCAGCACCGTCGCGGTCGCGATGATCTGGCAGCAGATGCTCCGCGCGGACGGCGTGCTCAGCAGCGTCGTGTGGAAGGCGTTCGGCATCTCCCCTACCGACTGGCTCGGCGATCCGAGGCTTGCCCTCGTGTCCGTCTGCATCGTGTCGATCTGGGCGTCGATGGGGCTCAATGTGATCATCTTCCTGGCCGGGTTGCAGAACATCTCACCGTCGGTCATCGAGGCCGCCAAGCTCGACGGCGCCGGCGCTTTCACGCTGTTCTGGCGCATCCGGATGCCGTTGCTGTCGCCGATCATCTTCTTCTCCTCGGTCATCGCGTTCATCAGCTCGCTGCAGACCTTCGATGTGGTCTTCGTGCTCACGGCCAACGCCGGTCCGGACAACGCCACCCGCACGATCGTTTATCACATCTACGACCTTGGCTTCGGGCGCTTCGAATTCGGTCCATCGAGTGCGGCGGCGGTCATCCTGCTCCTGCTGACGCTCGTGATCACGGCGGTCCAGTTCGGCGTGCAGAAGAAGTTCGTCCACTACGAGGATGGTGCCGAGTGACCCGCATAGACACGGAGATTGACCCGGTTGCAGTCATGACCGACGCATCCGCTGCCGGTTCGGTGACGGGAAAGCCCCCCACCTCGTCGGCGGCGACGCTTACCCGGAAGAGCCTCCTGCATGTGGTTCTCGCCGTCGTCGGCATCGCGATGGTGTTCCCGTTCCTGTGGATGCTGATCACCTCCTTCAAGACGCTGCCGCAACTGCTGCAGGATCCGCTGAGCTTCTGGCCCGCGCCGTGGACCTTCGACAACTATTCCAACGCCTGGGATGCTGCGCCGTTCGCGCAGGCCTACCTGAACAGCATCTACATCACCGTGCTGGCCGTTGTGGGCACCCTGCTGACCGCCTCGATGGCCGGTTACGCGTTCGCCCGGATCAAATTCCGTGGCAGCAGGCTGCTTTTCATCGTGTTCCTCGCGACACAGATGATCCCCAAGCAGGTCACCCTGATCCCGTTCTACCTGCTGATGAGCAACCTCGGCTGGGTGGATTCGCACCTGTCGCTGATTGTTCCAGCGATGATGGTCAATCCGTTTGCGGTGTTCCTGATGCGACAATTCGTCCTCTCTCTCCCGAAGGAGCTCGAGGAGGCCGCGCTCGTCGATGGCGCCGGCCGGTGGCGGATCTTCTGGAGCGTCATCCTGCCCAACCTCCGGCCCGGACTCGGCGCGCTCAGCATCATCGTCGCGCTCGACGTGTGGAACTCCTTCCTGTTCCCCCTGGTCCTGCTGAACAGCCCCGACCTGTTCACCGTCCCGCTGCTGCTCTCGTCGTTCCGCGGCCAGTTCGGCTCGGTGAACTACGGGCTGGTGATGGCCGCATCCGCTGTCGCCACAATCCCGATGCTGGTCGCATTCGTGATCGGCCAGCGCAAGATCATCAGCAGCATGGCCGCCTCGGGGCTGGGCGGTCGATGATGGCGCACCCGACGGATGCCCTCATCGGCCTGGTCACGCCCTTCCTCGATCTGGTGGCCGCCCCGTTCACCCTCCCGCGCTCACGAATCCTCGTGCTCGCGCACCGAGAAGGCGGTCCGGGCGTGGCCGAGCCGGTCACCGCGGTCAGGGTGGCCCTGGCCGAATACGAACGCCCCCTCGATGAGTGCGTGGTCTTCGAGCGGCTGGCCGTGGTCGGCACGGACGGCGCCCCGCTGCCCGTCACCCGGGTGCTGCCGCACCGGATCGAATTCGGCGCGACGGGCACCGGCGGGCTGGTCACCCTGACGTTCGCCGGTCCGCACGCGCTCAGTGTCGGAGCTCACGGCGATGTCACCGCGGAGCTCCGCCTGACGGCGGCGGACGGCGGCCAGCAGACCATCGGGCTCGGCCCCGGCCACGCGGCATCCGTTCAACTCAGGATCGATGCGGCCCGAGTGGTCGGCGTCGCCCGCTCCGGCGCCCACTCCGACCACGAATACGACACCGCTATCGTCTGGACCCAGTGGTTCGACCGCTGCCCGCGGGTGCGCGACGACCTGCAGGCGATGACCGCCTTCTGCTGGTGGGTGCTGGGCGCGAACATCGTCGAACTGCCCGGACAGGGGAGTGCCCGCGCGGTCGTCCCGTCCAAGATCGGGTACGTCGGGCTCTGGCAGTGGGACGCCTACTTCATCGCCGTCGGCCTCCGCCACGGCGACCCCGAACTGGCGCGCGAGCAACTCGACCTCGCACTGCGGTATCCGACAGCGGATGGCCAGCTTCCCGACGTGGTGCATGACGAGGGCGTGCTCGCCTCGAGTGAGGACCTGCCGCCGCACGATCGCGAGACGCTGCGGCGACACGGGTCGAGCGTCGCCGACCCGAACGTTCCGGTGCCGCTGACCAAGCCGCCGCTGGCAGCGTGGGCGCTTCGCCGGGTGTTGGAATCGTCGGGCCCGTGCCGCACCGCGCACCCAGGCGACCCGGTTGACCGCGCCGGCTCAGGCGATCGCGTCGATCCGGAGTGGGTCGACCGGGCCTGGACGACGATCGCCCGATCTCAGGACTGGTGGTTCGCCCACTCCGATGCCGACGGCGACGGGATGCCGGAATACGGGCATCCGTACTCGTCCGGGCTGGACGACAGCCCGATCTTCGACGGGCCGCTGCCCCTGGCCTCGCCGGACCTCGGCGCCTACCTGGTGCTGCAGGACCGCGAGCTGGAGCGGCATTTCGCGGAGCGCGGGGATGCGACCGAGGCGAAGCGTCATGCTGACCGCGCCGCCGCGACGCTGGCCGGGCTGCTGGAGATGTGGGACGCCACCGCCGGGCACTTCGTCGCGCACGCCGGAGCTGAGCGCATCCGCTCGTACGCGGCGGTGAGCCTGCTGCCGCTGCTCACCGGTGATCTTCCCGCCGGGATCGCGTCGACACTGGTCGCCGCGCTGGGCGACCCGCAACAGTTCGGCACCACCTGGACCGTGCCCACCGTGGCGACCAGCGATCCCGATTTCTCGGCGGAGCGGATGTGGCGTGGCCCGGTCTGGGTGAACATCAACGCGCTGCTGGTCGACGGGCTCCGGCGCTCCGGCTACCCGGGTGAAGCCGTGGAACTCGCCGAACGAACCGCCCTGCTGGTCATCCACGGCGGCGGCCCACACGAGTACTTCAACCCGCAGACCGGGCAGAAGGCGCAGACGGCCACGACCTCCTTCGGCTGGTCGGCGGCCCTCTTCATCGACCTAGCCGCCCAGCTCTCCGCCTGACCCCCCGCTCACCCGGCCCACCCGCCCCCGCGAACCTGCACTCGTTGGGGTTATCAGGGCCTCTTAGACCCAACAAGTGCGTTCTCGCGAAACGTGACGCGTGCGGGCCCGCGAAACGTGACGGGCGCGCGTCCCCGAGCCCGGTGACGCGAGAGTGCACTCGTTGGGGTTATCCGGGCCTCTTAGACCCAACAAGTGCGGTTTCGCGGGGCGGGTGAGCGCGTTGACGCGTCGAGCGCCGCCGTGTACTGTATACAATATTCCGCACACTTCGATGAAGAGGTTACACATGAAGGTCCCCCGGTTCCTCCTTCCGGCCGCCGCCCTGGCCGCCGTCACCCTGCTCGCCGGCTGCGCCACAGGCGGCGCAGCGGGCAAACCCGCCGCCCAGCTCGATCCCACCGCGAAGGTCGAAGGCTCCATCACCGTGTGGTCGTGGGACACCGCGGCCGCCGGACTCAAACGGCTCGGCGCCGAATACGAGAAGAGCCACCCCGGCACGACCGTCAAGGTCGTCGACGTCGGGTACGACAACGCGTACGACAAGCTCTCCGTGGGTCTGCAGGCCGGCAGCGGGCTGCCCGACCTCGTCACGATCGAGACGGATCGCGCGCCGGGCTACATCGCCGAATTCCCGAATGGCCTGGCCGACCTCACCCCGGTCCTCGGCGACAAGAAGGCCGACTTCGACCCGTCGAAGTGGTCCGCGGGTTCCGACGCCGATGGCACACTGCGCGTTGCGCCGTGGGACTCCGGCACCGTCGGCCTGTTCTACCGCTCGGACTACCTCGCCGAATCCGGCGTCGACCCCGCATCGCTCACGACCTGGAACGACCTCGTCGACGCCGGCGTGAAGATCAAGGCGGCCACCGGCCACACCCTGATGTCGATCGACGTCTCCAGCGGCGCCACCTTCTCGATGCTGCTCCAGCAGGCCGGCCAGGGCCTGTTCGACGCCGACGGCAAGATCGCCATCACCTCCCCGGAGGCCGTCGAGGCGCTCACCCTGCTCAAGCAGATGAATGACAAGGGCTTGATCAAGAACGTCAAGGGCTGGGACGGCCGGGTCACCGCCACCAAGGACGGCGACTCGGCGGTGCACCCGGAAGCGGTCTGGTGGATCGGCACCCTGACCGGTGAGATGCCGGAACTCGCCGGCAAGTTCGGCATCACCGAACTCCCCGGCTTCAGCGCCGACGGCGCCCGCACCTCGAACAACGGCGGCTCCAACCTGGCCATCCCGGCCCAGGCGAAGAACCCCAATCTCGCGGCGTCGTTCCTCTCGTATGCGTTAGCGGATGCGAAGAGCCAGGTCTCGCTGATGGAGCACGAGGGTCTCTTCCCGTCATACCTGCCGGCGTTGCAGGACAGCTACTTCCAGCAGGCCGACCCGTACTTCTCCGGGCAGAAGGTGTACGAGCTGTTCGCGCAGCAGACCGCCGAGATCCCGTCGGTGAGCTACACCAGCGACAACGCGAAGGCGCTGGACATCGTCGCCAACGCGGTCGTCGCATCCGTCATCAACGGCGCGGACCCGAAGAAGGTCTTGGGCGACGCGGCCAAGCAGATCGCCACTGCCACCGGCCGCACGATCGCCGGCTGAGATGACCGTTTCGGCCCCCCTCGCGCCTGCGCGGCGCGTCGGACCCGGGCAGCGAACCCGGACGCTGGGGCGGAAGCTCCAGCGTCCGGGGATGTTCTTCGTTCTCCCCGCCGTCATCCTGTTCGGGCTGTTCTTCACCTACCCGCTCCTCGCCTCCCTGTGGCAAAGCTTCTTCACGACTCGCGGGGGAGTCTCCACGTTCGTGGGGCTCGACCAGTACGCCCGGCTGTTCTCCGACCCGCTGATCGGAAAGAGCCTCACCACGGCGGGCATCCTGCTGGTCGTGCAGGTGCCGCTGATGATGTGCCTCGCCGTGGGCCTGGCCTACCTGCTGAACCAGAACTGGCTGAGGTTCACCAGCGGATTCCGGGTCATCCACTTCCTCCCGGCCGTCACCACCCTCGTCGCCTACTCCGTGGTCTTCCGGGTGCTGCTCGCCACCGACGGCGGCGCCGTGAACCAGGTCATCGGCCTGGTCGGCATCGCGCCGATCGACTGGCTGAACAACGAGACCTGGGCCAGGGTCGCCCTGATCGCCTCGATCACCTGGCGGTGGACCGGCTACAACATGGTGATCATCCTCGCCGGCCTCCAGGCCATCCCCGCCGAACTCTACGAGGCCGCCCGCATCGACGGAGCCGGCCGCTGGGCGATCTTCACCAAGATCGTCATCCCGCAGCTGCGACCGGTGCTGCTGTTCACCGGGATCACCTCCACCATCGGGGCGCTGCAACTGTTCGACGAGAACTTCATCCTCACCGGCGGCGGCCCGAGCGACGCCACCCTCACCCCGGTGCTCTACCTGTACAAGGTCGGCTTCCGCCAGTTCGACTTCGGCTACGCGTCGGCCATCGCCTGGCTCCTCGTCGTGCTCACGGCCATCATCTCGATCGTCCAGTTCAGGCTCACCAGGGAGAAATCATGACCGGTGAAAACCTGAACGCCGTCACTCTGGCCAACGAGCGGCCGACCCAGCGGATGCCCGAGCCGCCGCGCGCGCGTCGCCCCGAGCGGCGCTCCCGGCTCGAGCTGCTGACGGATGACGCGCCTCGCGTTCGCCGCGGGGCCCGCCTGGCCGCCGGCATCCGTCACGCACCGGTGTATCTGGTACTCATCGTGGGCGGCGTCGTCAGCCTCATTCCGTTCCTCTGGATGGTCATCGCATCAACGCACCAGACGTCCGAATTGTTCGGCACGCCCCTGCCGGTGCTACCCGGCGGGGAACTGCTCACCAACCTCGCGCGGCTGCAGGAGGAGACGAACTTCTCCCGGGTGATGGCCAACAGCCTGGGCCTGGCGATCGTCTACACCGCGTTCAGCTCCATCATCAGCGTCATGGCGGGCTATGGGCTGGCCAAATTCCGCTTCCGCGGACGTGGGGTGATCCTCGCCCTGATCCTGGTCACCATGATGATCCCGATGCAGGTGCTGCTGGTCCCGCTGTTCCAGATGATGGCCGGACTCGGCTGGATCGACACCTACCAGGCCGTGATCATCCCGTTCCTGGCGAACGCCTTCGGCATCTTCCTGATGCGGCAATCGTTCCTGGACTTCCCGGACGCCCTGATCGAATCGGCGCGCATCGACGGCGCCAGCGAGCTCCGCACGTTCTACCGGATCGTGCTGCCGGTGGCGAGGCCGCAGATCGCCGCCCTGATCATCTACACCTTCATGACGCAGTGGAACGCGTTCATCTGGCCGCTGCTCATGCTCAACACCGAGGACAACTACACCGTCCCGGTGGCTTTGAACACGATGATCGGGCTGTCCCGGGTGGACTATTCCGGCCTGATGCTCGGCTCGTTGATCGCCACCCTGCCGCTCCTGGTCCTGTTCCTGATCTTCCAGAAGCAGTTCATCGCCGGGCTGCTCGGCGGCGCGGTGAAGGGCTGAGCCATCCGGTGGCAGCTCGAGGCCGCGATGTGGGCGCCGGCGCGCGGGAGCTGGGCGCGCGGGAACGCGCGGGGCGCGCGGGAACGCGCGGGGCGCGCGGGAACGCGCGGGGCGCGGAAAAGCGCTGGGCGCGCGGGAACGCGCGGGGCGCGCGGGAATGCGCGGGGCGCGCGGAAATGCGTTGGGCGCGCGGAACGCGTTGGGCGCGCGGGAACGCGCTGGGCGCGCGCAAACGCGCTGGGCGCGCGCGAAAGCGTTGGGCGCGCGGAATTTCGGGTGCCCGGCGGGATTTCGGGCGCCCGGACGCCGGAGGGCGCCGGTGGTCGTCGTCTGTCGACGATTCGACCGGGTCGGTCAGGACGACAGGTACGACAGGCTGGCGTTGGCACGAATGCGCTTCACGCCGTTGATCCAGTTCGCCATCAGTGCCTGCTTGGCGGCCGGGATGTCGCCGACGGCGAGGGCGCGCGCGATGTCGCCGTGTTCGGCGGCCACTCGCTCGACCATGACCTCGTCGGGGACCAGCAGCGATTCATACCGGTGGAACAGCTCACGCACGCTCCGGATCAGGTCGATCAGGCGCGAGTTCGGGCAGGCGCTCAGCATGAGCTCGTGCCATTCGTCATCCCGCTGCGAGATGAGCGCGTGCTCGGCGATGTTCTGGTTGAACTGTTCGGCGAGCACGGTCAGGCGCCCACCCAGTTCCCGCATCGTGTCACGCGGCGTGAGCTCGATGGCGAGGCCCTCGAGGGTGGCGATGACCGGCCCGAGCTCTTCGAACTCGTCGGCCGACAGCTTGACGAAACGGAAACCCTTGCCGTTCTCGCTGGTGATCTGGCCCTCGCTCTCGAGGCCGATCAGCGCTTCGCGCAACGGTGTGCGGCTCACGCCGAGTTCGGCGGCCAGCTGCACCTCGTTGATGCTCTGGCCCGGTTGCGCTTCGCCCGAGCGCATGCGGGCGAGCAATTCTTCTCGCACCTGCGAGCGAAGTGTCTTGCGTTCGATTGCCATGCGCCCTCCCAGGCTGCCTCGTGCGCCTCAGTTTATGGGTTGACCACGGGGCGCATTCGTCATACGGTGTCTGTATACAGAATACAATGTTCAAACCGCACCGCACAAGGACCGCACTGAAAGGGGAGTCCGGATGACGCCGACCCCGCACCGCCCGATCCGGCTGGACGCCCTCGCCTACGGCGGCGACTACAACCCCGACCAGTGGCCGGAGGAGACCTGGGCCGAGGACGCGCGGCTCATGCGGCAGGCGGGCGTGAACCTCGTCTCGCTCCCCGTCTTCTCCTGGCCGTTGATCGAGAAGACGCCCGGCGTGTACGACTTCGGCTGGCTCGACCGTGTGATCGACCTGTTGTGGGACTCGGGGATCAAGGTCGACCTCGCCACCGGCACTGCCACCCCACCGGCCTGGCTGATCCGTCTGCACCCGGAGGTACTGCCGCACAACGTCGACGGGCAACGCCTCGAATTCGGCTCCCGGCAGGCCTACTGCCCCAGTTCGCCGATCTTCCGCGAACACGCGCTGCGGCTCACCGAGGCCATGGCCACCCGGTATGGCAGCCACCCGGCCCTGGCCATGTGGCACATCTCAAACGAATACGGCGACCACGTCCCGCGGTGCTGGTGCCCGGCATCCGCTGCTCATTTCCGAACCTGGCTGCAGAACCGGTACGGCAGCATCGACGGGCTCAACGAAGCATGGGGCACGAGCTGCTGGGGCCAGAATTACCTCACCTTCGAGCACATCGAGCCGCCGCGCACGTCGATGGGACCGATCAACCCCACGCAGCAGCTCGACTTCGAGCGGTTCTCCTCCGACGCGCTGCTTGAGCTGTTCCAGGCCGAGATCGACGTGCTGCGCCGGGTCACCCCCGACATCGCGGTCACCACGAACTTCATGAGCCTCTTCAAGGAGTTGGACTACTGGGACTTCGCCGCCGCCGAAGACGTGGTGACCGATGACGCGTATCCCGACCCCGCAGACCCGCATGCCCACGTTCCCGCCGCCCTCAATTACGGCCTGATGCGTTCGCTCAAGGGCGGGCAGCCCTGGCTGCTGCTCGAGCAGGCGCCGAGCGCGGTCAGCTGGCGTGACGTCAACGTGCCCAAGGCGCCCGGGCGGATGCGCATCGACAGCTTCCAGGCGATCGCCCACGGTTCGGACGGCGCCATGTTCTTCCAGTGGCGGCAGGCGAAGTTCGGGCCGGAGAAGTACCACTCGGCGATGCTCGGCCACCGTGGCGAGCAGAGCCGCAGTTTCCAGGAGACCGCGGCCCTCGGCGCAGAGCTGAAGAAGATCGAGGCGGTGCGCGGCAGCCGGGTGAAGGCATCCGTCGCCCTGGTCGTCGACTGGGACTCCTGGTGGGGCAGCACCGCGCCGGACTCGCTTCCCTCGCAGCGCCTCAACTGGCTGGAACAAGCCCGCGCCTGGCACAGCGCCCTGTTCGCCCTGGGCCAGACCGTCGACGTCGTGCGGGCAACCGGCCCGTTCCACGGCTACGACGTCGTGGTGGTGCCCAACCTCTATATCGCCACCGAAGCGCAGGCTGGCGCGCTGACGGCCTTCGTCGAGCGTGGCGGCCAGCTGGTGGTCGGCCCGTTCAGCGGTGTGGTCGACCCGACCGAGAAAGTGCACGACGGTGGTGCGCCGGGTCCGCTCCGGGAACTGCTCGGCGTCGAGGTCGACGAATGGTGGCCGCTGCCCGACGGGCAGACCGGCACGCTCAGTTGGTCGGACGCGGCCGGCACAGCATCAGAGTTGTCCACCCTGATCTGGAGCGAATGGATCGACGCGGCGGCCGACGCCGACGTCGTCGCCCGGTACAGCGATGGCGCCCTGGCCGGACGCGCCGCCATCGTCCGCCGCACCGCCGGCGCTGGCGCCGCCTGGTACCTCAGCGCAACGCTCGCCGACGCCGGCCTGCAGGAGGTCCTCGGCGGCGTCCTGGACGCCGCCGGGCTGCCTGTCCGTTCCACACCCGGCCGCGACATCGAGATCGTCACCCGCAGCAACGAAGACACCGACTTCACCTTCGTGCTCAACCACGGCACGGGCGCGGTGTCCGTCGCCGTCCCGGAGGGTGCGCACGACCTGCTCACCGGCGACGACGTCTCCGGCAACCTCACCGTGCAGGGCTTCGGGGTGGCGGTGCTCGCGCATCCGTCACCGACCTCCGGCACTGAAACAGGCTCGACCACTGAACCTTTGTCCGTATCCACCGCATCAGAGAACCCCGGGGTATAGCACCATGACAGAACCGTTCGTCCACCCATACCTGCCGAATTCGGCACCCGACGTCAAGGCCGCGATGCTCGCCGCCGTCGGCGCCGAATCGGTCGAGGAGTTCTACGCGGACGTTCCCGCCGACCTTCGGCTCGACCGCCCGCTCGACCTTCCCGCGCCGTTCGTCGCGGAACAGGATCTCGTGCGCCACGTCGAGGGGCTCCTCGACCGCAACGTGTCGACGAAGCAACGCCTGAGCTTCCTTGGCGCCGGAACCTACAACCACTACGTGCCCGCGGTCGTCGATGAGGTCATCAGCCGCAGTGAGTTCTTGACGGCGTATGCCGGCGAACCCTACGAAGACCACGGCCGTTTCCAGGCGTTGTTCCAATACCAGTCGCTCATGGCCGAGCTGCTGAACATGGACGTCGTGAACGTTCCCACGTACGACGGTTTCCAGGCCACCGCCACCTCCCTCTCCATGGCCGGCCGCATGTCGGGCCGCCGCGGCATGATCGTCGCCAGCGATGTCCTGCCCGACAAGCTCTCCCGGGTGCAGGACTTCGTGCGCCCGAACCTCGACCTCATCTTCGTGCCCACGGTAAACGGCACCGCCGACATTGCCGCCGTCACGGCGCTCATCACCGAGGAGACGGCAGCGGTCTGGATCGAGACCCCCGGCTACTCCGGCGCCGTCGAAACCGGCATCCGCCAGCTGGCCGACGCCGCCCACGCGGCCGGTGCCATACTCGTCGTCGGCACCGACCCGGTCGGCTACGGCGTGCTGACGCCCCCGGCGGACCAGGGCGCGGACATCGTCTGCGGCGACATCCAGTCCCTCGGCCTGCACCAGTGGTTCGGCGGCGCGCACGCCGGCTTCATCGCCGTCCCCGACGACCCGAGATTCGTGATGGAGATGCCCTCGCGCCTGTTCGGCCTGGCCACAACGGATGTCCCGGGTGAGGTCGGCTTCGGCGACGTCGCCTACGACCGCACCTCCTTCGCCCAGCGTGAAGAGGGGAAGGAGTGGGTCGGCACCGCCGCGGCGCTCTGGGGTATCGCCGCGGGGGTCTACCTCGCGCTCATGGGCCCGCAGGGTATGGCCGACCTCGGCGAGACGCTCCTGGCCCGCACCCGGTACGCGCAGCAGAAGCTGTCCGCCCTGCCGGGAGTCGCACTCACCGACGACGCGCTGCACCTGCGCGAGTTCGTGGTGGACTTCAGCGGGGCATCCGTCACTGCCCACGCCATCGTCGACACGCTCCGGGCGCAGGGTATCGAGCCGGGCGTCGTCGTCGGTGAATACGAGTTGCTTGTCTGCGTGACCGAGATGACCACGCAGGCTGACATCGACCGACTCGTCGAAGCCGTCGCATCCGCTGCCCGCACCAGCACGACCGCCACCCGCAAGACAGAGGAGAAGAGCGCGTGAGCCTCCCCATCGCCCCCAAGCCCGCCATCCGCCGCTTCCACCAGGCCCGGTGGGACGAGCCCGTGATCTTCGAGCTGACCACCCCCGGCGAACGGGGCGTGCTCGTCTCCCGCTCGGAACCCGGCGTGCGGGAGGCCGTCGGCGACGTCGTCGCGGCGCTGCCCGCCGGGATGCGCCGGGAGAAGAAGGCGGCCCTCCCCGAGATGGGCCAGATGCGGGTACTCCGCCACTACCTGCGTCTCAGCCAGGAGAACCTCGGCGCTGACTTCAACATCGACGTGGGACAGGGCACCTGCACGATGAAGTACGCGCCCAAGGTCAACGAGGCGCTCATCGGCACCCCAAAACTCACCGACCTGCACCCGCTGCAGGACCAGGACGACGTGCAGGGGATCCTGGAGATCATCTGGAACCTGGAGCGCGCCGTCGCCGAGATCTCCGGCATGCACGGGGTGTCGCTGGCCACCGGCGGCGGATCGACCGCGATCTGGACCAACATCGCCATGATTCGCGCCTACCACGAGGCGAACGGCGACGGGGATCAGCGCGACGAGGTGATCACGACGATCTTCAGCCACCCGTCGAACGCGGCGACCGCCAAGGCCGCCGGCTACCGGGTGATCACCCTCTACCCCGACGCCGACGGCTACCCCGACGCGGAGGCGCTGAGGGCCGTGATCGGCCCGCGCACCGCCGCGATCATGATCACCAACCCCGAAGACACCGGCATCTTCAACCCACGGGTCAAGGAGTGGGTCGACCTGGCGCACTCGGTGGGCGCGCTCGCCTCCTACGACCAGGCCAACGCCAACGGCATCCTCGGCATCACCCGCGCCCGCGACGCCGGCTTCGATGTGTGCCATTTCAACCTGCACAAGACGTTCGGCACGCCGCACGGCTCCGGCGGGCCCGGTGCGGGCGCCAACGCGGTGTCCGAGGCGCTCGCCCCGTTCCTGCCCGGCCCCGTCATCGTTCGGAACGGCGACCGGTTCGCCCTCGACTCCGACCGACCGCAGTCGATCGGCAAGGTCGCGCCGTTCTACGGGGTCGCCCCCAACCTGGTGCGCGCCTACGCGTGGGTGATGGCGCTGGGGGCCGAGGGCATCAAGGCTGTCGCCGAGACCGCGGTGCTGAACAACAACTACCTGATGAAGAAGATCCTCGAGATCCCAGGGGCCTCCGCGCCGTACGCCACCGGGCGCCGCCGCATCGAGCAGGTGCGCTACTCCTGGCAGGAACTGTACGAGGAGACCGGCATCAGCTCCGAGGAGATCGGCATCCGTGCCTCCGACTTCGGGATGCACTACTGGACCAGCCACCACCCGTACATCGTGCCGCAGCCGTTCACGCTCGAGCCCACAGAGTCGTACTCGATGGCCGAGCTCGACGAGTACGCGGCCGTGCTCGCGGAGGTCGCCCGCGAGGCGCGGGAGACCCCGGAGGTGGTGCGCAGTGCGCCGCACAACCAGACGGTGCACCACACGCACCACGACGACCTGGACGACCCGGAGCGCTGGGCCATCACTTGGCGCGCCTACCAGCGCAAGTACTTCAGCTAGCCACTGTGGGCGAGACAATGGCTCAACGCCGTTCTGAGGGGTCACGAATCGACCTTCCCCGGCGGGCGGAAGGTCGATATGTGACCCCTCACGAGCGGGGCGCGGCACGGCGGGGCGCGGCACGGCCGGCCGCGCCGGGCTGCCGATGAACCCACGGATGCCCCGCAGCATCGGCCTGCTCGTCAACCCCGTCGCCGGGGTGGGCGGGCCGGCCGGTCTGAAGGGGAGCGACGGCGCCGGTGTGCAGGCAACCGCCTTCGAGCGCGGCTCCGCCCTGCACTCCGGTGAACGCGGCATCCGCGCCCTGGCCACGCTCGCCGCGTCCCACCCGGGCACGAGCGTGATCACCGCGTCCGGAGCGATGGGCGCGGATGCCGTCGGTGCGGCCGGGCTCACTGCCCGCGTCGTCTACGCGGCGCCGACCCCGTCAACCGCTGCCGATACCACCGCCGCCGCGGCCGCGATCATGGCAGCGGGCGCCGAACTGTTGCTGTTCGTCGGCGGCGACGGCACGGCCAGGGACGTCGCCGCCGGCCTCACCGCCGAGCAGCCGATGCTGGGCGTGCCGGCGGGCGTGAAGATGTATTCCGGATGCTTCGCGGTGAGCCCCTCCGCGGCCGGCGCGCTGGCCGCGCGCTGGCTCGCGGACCAGCCGGTTCCGCTGGAGCGGCGCGAGGTCCTCGACGTGGACGAGGAGCAGATCCGGCACGGACGCGTCGATCCGCGCCTGTTCGCGCTCGTGCATGTGCCGTTCATCGCCGGCCGGACGCAGTCGCGGAAGAGCGCCACCCCCGCCACGGAAGCCGCGGCAGTGCGCGCGGCTGCCGCCGGCGCCGTCGCGGCGATGGACTACACCAGCTTCTACCTGCTCGGCCCGGGCGGCACGACGATGGAGATCGCCCGGCAGCTCGGGGTGCCGAAGACTCCGCTCGGGGTCGACGTGGTCCGCGGCGGCGAGCTCGTGCTGGCCGACGCCTCCGAACAGCAGTTGCTCGCCATCCTCGCCGCGCCCGCCGCCTCCTCCGCCCCGGCCTCCCCGGCCGCCTCCACTTCTCCGCGAGTGCGGGCAAAAGGCCGCCTCGACCCCTCGCCGGGCGGCCATTTGACCGCACTCGCGCGCCCGAAGCGGGCGGACGCGAACGCCCCCGCCCGCGCGGTCATCACCGTGATCGGCGGGCAAGGGTTCCTGCTCGGGCGAGGCAACCAGCAGATATCCGCGGCGGTCCTGCGGGCGCTGGGGGCGCATCCGTTGCTGGTGGTGGCGACGGAGGAGAAGCTCACCGACCTCGGCGGGCGGCCGCTGCTCGTGGACACCGGGGACCCGGCGCTCGACCATAGTCTGGCCGGGTACACCCGCGTCATCACCGGTGTGCACACCGTCGCCGTCTACCCCGTCAGCGCACCAGAACCAGAACCAGTACCTCAGCCAGAACCACGAAACGAAGGAGCGCAGCCATGCGTCTAGAGAACAAGAATGCAATCGTCACCGGCGGGGCCGGCGGCATCGGACGCGCCACCGCGCTCGCCTTCGCTGCCGAAGGTGCCAGGGTCGCCGTCGTCGACCTGCGAGCGGACGCCGCACAGGCCGTCGCCGATGAGATCACCGCCGCGGGCGGCACTGCTGTCGCCATCGCCGCCGACGTGTCCAGCGAGGACGACATCCAGCGCATCCTGGCCACCACCGTGGACGCATTCGGCGGGGTGAACGTCGTCTTCAACAACGCCGGCATCATCCGTCGCACCACAGCCGTGGAGACCACCGCCGAGGAGTGGGACCGGGTCTTCAGCGTCAACGTCAAGTCCATCTTCCTGATGTGCAAGCACGTCGTCCCCATCATGGCGGCAAACGGGGGCGGATCGATCGTCAACACCGGTTCCGGTTGGGGCCTGAAGGGCGGCGGCCAGGCTATTTCCTACTGCGCCTCGAAAGGCGCCGTCGTCAACATGACGCGCGCGCTGGCGATCGACCACGGCGGCCAGGGCATCCGGGTCAACTCGGTCAACCCGGGCGATGTGAACACCGGCATGCTCCGCGACGAGGCCCGCCAGCTGTCCCAGGATGCCAACGCGTTCCTCGCCGAGGCCGCCGACCGTCCGTTGGGCCGGATGGGGGAGCCGGGCGAGGTCGCTGCGGCCGTCGTGTGGCTGGCGAGCGACGACTCCTCCTACGTGACCGGGTCGGCGCTGGTGGTCGATGGCGGAGGGATCGCCTAGCCATCACGTTCGCGCTGAGGATTTGACCACGCGCGGATGGCAGGCCCTGCGCGCGTGGTCAAATCCTCAGCGCCAGCGGACCCGGCACGCCGCCCCAACACAGGGGTGATGGGGCGCGCCGGTGCAACGGCGCACCCCGCACTCCACTAGTGTTTGCCTCCGTGGGTGACAATTCGGGACGGGTGGGCGTCAGGCGCTTCGGCTTTGCGGTGTTCGCGGCTATCGCCGTGGTCTTGATGGCCAATTCGCTGGCGCAACTGATCATCGGCCCGGCCGTACGCTGGCCGATTGCCCTGGTCGGCGTGCTCTGCGTGGCCACCCTCGAGCTCGCCTGCGTGTCCCTGGTGCGAAAGCCCCGGCGCACTCCCGCCATCAGCCTCCCGGTCATCGCGCTGCCCGCGCTGTCGCCTGCCGTGCCGCAGTGGATCGCCGTCGGCGTCATCGCACTCGGCGTCTTCCTGATCATGCTCGTGCGCACCCAACGCACCGGTGTCGCGCTGTACGGCGGCGGTCTAGCGGGCGTCGGCGCAGCGGCATCCGTCATCATCTTCAACGCGCTGACCAGCACCAGCGGCCTGCTCACCGCAACAGCCGTTCCCACCGCCGCCGAAACCCCCAGCGGCGTGCCCGGACTGGTGGCCGGGCCCATCGCCTGCGTCGGCTACATCGTCGTCGTCCTGGCGCTGGAAGTGCTGCGCCTCCGCCTCACCAAGGCCACGCCCATCCGCGTCACCCTCCGCTCGCTCTGGCCCCTCCGAATCGCTGTCGTGGCGGCCGCCTGCGTGGTGCTTTCGTTCTTCGCCGCCCTCTGGAGTGACCACGGCCTGCCGTTCGTCTACAGCCGGAACGACGCGCTCAATACGATCATCGTGCTGCTGGTGTTGACGGTCCTGGCCGGCGGCGCCAAGCTGGTGATCCGCAACACCGTGATGCAGGGCCGGCTGAACGGCTTGATCCACGGGGCGAGCGCCCTCAGCGAGCTCGCCAAGTACGCGCGCCCGGTGGGCACGGCGTCCACCCCGAAGGCCGTGGCGGTCTGCGAATCCACGAGGGACATCACCGACACTCTCTGCGAAACGGTCGCAGACGCGATCGGCGTCGAGACCGTCGACGTGCAGACCGCTCCACCTCGCCGCGGCGAAATCGGCGCGGAAGTCGTCCTCGGCGACGACGTGGTCCGCTACATCGTCGCGCACCGTGACCCGATGGACCTCGGCTTCAACGCAGACGACCGCAAGGCCATCTCCGCACTGGCCCACACCGCAAACCTCGCGGTGAAGTCCCGGCGCAACATCGGCGGACTCACCGAGCGCGCGAACACCGATCCGCTCACCGGGCTGCCCAACTACGGGGCCTTCCAGGAAGCGCTCACCAACATCAACGAGCACCGCGACTACTCCGAAGCACTCGCGGTGCTCTTCCTCGACCTCGACGACTTCAAGAAGCTCAACGACCGCTACGGACACCAGACCGGTGACGGCATCCTGAGCGAGCTGGGCCGGCGGCTCAGCCAGGTGGTCCGTCCGCACGACGTGGTCGCCCGGGTCGGCGGAGACGAGTTCGTCATCATCCTCACCCACCTCTCCTCCCTCCCGGAGGCGAAGCGGATCGCCGAACGCATCATGGAGTTCTCCGGCGAACCGCTCACCGTCGGGGCGACCACGTTCAGCCCGGTGCTCAGCGTCGGCCTCGCCTACTCCGCGCACCGCGAGACCGACATCAACCAGCTGGTCCAGGACGCCGACCGCAGCATGCTGGAGATCAAGAAGGCCCGCCGCCGCAACGGGGTCGCCAAGGCCAGCAGCCTCAGCATCTCCAGCCACCGCTCGTCGCAGTTGAACGACGTGGTGGCCCGCGCGATCGACGAAGACCGGCTCGAACTCGCCTTCCAACCCATCGTCAGCCTCGTCACCGGGCAGATCTGGGCATTCGAAGCCCTCATGCGTTATACGGATGCCGAACTCGGCCCGATCTCGCCCTCGACGTTCGTCGAGAAAGCGAAAGGCCTCGGCCGGCTTGACAAGCTCACCCGCCAGGTCGCGGTGAAGGCGATGGCTGCCGCCGCCGAGTTCCGGCTGATCGAACCCCAGGTCTTCTGCATGGCGATCAACGTCGAGGCCGGGCAGATCCTGCCGCGACGGGTCGGATCGTTCTTCGAAGACCTCGCCGAGCGTTACCCCGGTATCTCGCTCTGCCTCGAGCTCAACGAACGCTCCGTCGCCAAGGTCTCCACCGAACTGCGGGAGCAGGCGGAGCACCTGCGGGACATCGGCATGATGATCGCGCTGGACGACTACGGCTCCCGTGATTCCTCGGTCGACGCCCTGGTGCGCGTGCCGATGGACATCCTCAAGATCGACCGCAGCCTGGTCGACGACCTCGGCGACATCCGGCAGCGCGAGGTCCTCACCGCCCTGCAGGGCTTCGGCGACAAGCTCGAATACTCGATGGTCGTCGAAGGAGTGGAGAACGACGCGATGGCGCGGCACCTGCACGCGATCGGCATTAGGAACGCCCAGGGCTTCCACTACGGGGTTCCGCGGAGTTTCGCCAGGACCATCGCCCGGCTCGAGGAGTTCGGCGCCCTGGCCGTGCTGCCGGCCGTCCGTGACACGGCCACAACTCCCACCGGCACCCTCCGCGCGATCCGCGCCGCCACCCCGGTCTGACCAGGCGGACTCGACTGTCGCGATTTCCCGCGGACAGGAGGCGGATGCCTGCAACCGGGTCGTCCGTGAACCGGTTAGTCTCGACGGATGACCGAACTTGCGACCAAGACGCGCCTCGCGTCAGCCGCCGCGCCGGTCGGTCACTCTCCGCTGCTGGGCCGTTCGGTGTTCACCAGCCAATCGCTCCTGGCGGGCTCCCTCCTGGTGCTGGTGGGGATCATCGCCGCCGTGCAGCCGGCGGTGCTCGGCGACTCCCTCTTCTTCCTCGGCGTCGTCCTGATCCTCGCCATGACCGGGCTGGCGGCCGCGCTCCCGTGGCAGAACCTGCCCAAGGCCCTGATCGCCGTGCTCCCGCTGGTCGACGTCGTCGCGATCTGCATGCTGCGGCAGTCCCAGCCGACGCTCGGCGCGTCGCTGTTGCTGGTCTTCCCGGTGATCTGGCTGGCGACCCACTTCGGCTCGGTCGGGGCCGTCGGCGGTGTGCTGCTGGCAACGACCCTGATCTGGGGCGGCGCTGCACTCCGCGAGGCGGTGCCGTCACCCGAGGAGGTCCCGCGCCTGGCCGCGGTGCCGATCATGCTCGCGTTCGTCGCGGCCACGACGTTCGGCACCACCCGGCGGAGCGCCGCCCAGCGGGTGCTGCTTCGGCAGCAGGCGGGCCTGTTCGAGGCGGCACTGCGCCGGTCGACCCGCCAGGAGCAGACCCTCGACGAGATCTTCAACGCCGTTGACTTCGGCGTGGTCGGCTTCGACGCGTCAGGCAAACCGAACCTGATCAACCGGGCGCAACGTGAGGTCCTGGACCGGTTCCGGGTCCCGCCCGGGCAGGCCGTGCCCGACGTCGTCTACGGCGACGACAAGCTGACGCCGATCCATGAGGCCCACCGGCCGTTCCGGCGCGCCCTGCGCGGCGAGTCCGTGGACCGCGAGACCGTGTGGTTTGACGACCCGGGGCGCGCCCGTTCAGCGTTCCTGGTCTCCGCCCGCCCCCTGACCGACGAGCACGGAGTCTTCGACGGGGGTGTGATCGTGTTGCGCGACGTGACCGCGGAATTGAAGGCGATCCAGGCGCGCGACGACCTGGTCGCATCCGTCTCCCACGAACTGCGCACCCCGCTCACGTCGATCCTCGGCTACCTCGAGCTCGCCCTCGACGACGAACGCCTGGAGCCCGGCACCCGGCACATGCTCGAGGTGACGTCGAAGAACGCCGACCGTCTGCTCGCCCTGGTCGCCGACCTGTTGACGGCGGCGAGCAACGCGAAGAACACGCTCCTGCTCGCGTTCGAGCCGTGCGAGCTGTCGTCGATCCTCGCCGATGCCGTCGAATCCGCACGCCCGCTGGCCGATGAGCGGTTCATCACGTTCGAGGTGGCACCGATGCCCCGCCTCCTGGTGAACGCGGACGCGTTCCGGCTGCGGCAGGTGGCCGACAACGTGCTCTCCAATGCCGTCAAGTACAACGTCGCCTCCGGGCACATCACGGTCACACTCGAGCCGACGGATGCCGGTGCCGAGTTGCGTGTCACCGACACCGGCCGGGGGATGACCCCCGATGAACAGACCCACCTCTTCGACCGTTTCTACCGGGCGGACTCCGTGCGCGGTTCCAGCGTGCACGGCACCGGACTGGGCCTGAATATCAGCCGGGACATCATGCGCCAGCACGGCGGTGACCTCCGACTGGAGTCCACGTTCGGGACAGGCACGACCGCGATCGCAACCTTGCCGATCGCGGCGCCGCCCACCGAGTCGCCGCGCCAGGAGACACGCTAGCCATGGATACCGTCACCCTGCTCGTCGTCAGCGGCCTCGTCATCAGCCTGTGCGGCGCGGCCTTTGTGCTCAATACGTCGTTCAACGGCGGCGACCGGGCCGGCCGGGCGTGGAGTCTCGCGTTCATCGGCGGCATGATGTCGACGCTGGCTTTCGCCGTCTACGGCCTCAGCCCGTCCCTCTGGGGCGCGCTCGTCGTCGCCAACGCGACGCTCACCCTGGCCCTGGGGTCGATGTGGTCGGGATCACGCCTCTACAACGGACGCGCCCCATTGTTCTGGGTGGTGAGCGCGGCGAGCGTCGCCGTCGCCGTCGCCGTCATCGTGCGCGGCCCCGGGGCGGGCGGCTGGGCCGGGGCATTCGAGCTCTACCTGGCGGTTGCCGCTTTTGCCGCAGCCGGCTCCTTCGAGGCGATGCGCCGCCGCCTGACACGCAACATCAACGGCCGGATCATCGTCGTCATCGAGGCGATCGTGGCGGCGTATTATGCCGGCCGCGCCCTTGCGTTCCTGCTGGACGGGCCCACCGGTGAGGTGTTCGTCCTGTTTTTCGGCACCGCCCAGACCGCCGTGTTGAACATGGTGCTGGTTGTCCTGGTCGCCGGCGCCATGTCCGTTCTCCGGGCCGAACAGCACAACGCTGCCGCGGTGGGCGACCGCGGCACCGGCGTCAGGTCTGCGGCCGGCGTGCTGTCCGCCGCCGCCTTCGCGCAGGTCGCCGGCGATCACCTGGAGCGGGCCGCGTACGGCGAATGCGACCTCGCCCTGGTTGCGGTGGACATCGACCGGCTTCCCGAGTTGAACACCGCATTCGGGCGTGCCGCCGGGGACGGCGCCATCGAGTCGTTCGCGCAGACCCTGCGGCGCACCGCGCCCGTGATGGCGACGATCGGCCACGTGGGAGGGAGCCGCTTCCTGGTGCTCGCGCCGGTCGGGGCAGCGGCCGGATCCAGTGCACCATCCGCTGCCGAGGCCGTGCGGATCGCCGAGCGGATCCAGACCGGGCTGGTCGACGAGCCGCTCGCCGCCTCGCAGGCGATCAGGCTCACCGCCAGCTTCGGCGTCGCCGACACCACCGGCCACGGCTATGACCTTCCGGCGCTCACTGCCGCGGTCGCGCGCTCGGTCGAGGCGGTCAAGGCCGCCGGCGGCAACGACGTCCACGTCGCCCGGCCGGAGGTGAGCGTCAGCCGCGACGAATCTTGAGCCAATCTTGCGGCCGGCAGCCCCCCATCCGGGGCTGATCTTGCGGTTCGTCGGCCAGAGTGGATGCCATGACCCCCGCGAGCACCGCCACCGGCGTTCCGCCGGAATGGACCGCCCGCGGGCACGTCGACCGCGCGGCACTCTGTGAGCTGCTGGCCGCGCTCGGGGGCGACGCCGTCGCGCTGGCGCGGTTCACGCGCGACTTCATCGCCCTCTGGGGGAGCCGCTCGGAGAGGCTGGCGGCGGCGCTCGCCCAGGCGGACGCCGACGAAGCGCACGTCGTGCTGCTCAGCATCCGCTCCACCAGTGTGATGCTCGGCGCCGTGCGCCTGGAAGCGGTCGCGGCCGGCCTGCACGGCGCACTGTCGTTCGGTGACTTCGACGGATGCCGGGGGCAGCTCGCCGACTTGGCCGACGCGGGAGCGGTCACCTGCGAAGAGCTCGCCGACCTGTTCCCCGAGGTGCGTGCCGCCGCCTGACCGGGCCGCCGCCTGACCGGGCCGGGCGGTTAGGTGCGGTCCTCGGCCGCGAGCCGGTACCCCACACCGCGCACCGTCTCCAGCCAGCGCGGCTGCGTAGTGCTGTCGCCGAGTTTCCGGCGGAGATTGCTCATGTGCACCTCGACGGCGCGCTTGTCCGCTTCGCCGACGTAGTAGGTGTCCGAGTAGTCGTCGCCCCGCAGCAGGAGCGCGAGGTCAGACTTGCTCCGCACCCGGCCGGTGGACTCCAGGATGGCCGCGAGCAGGTCGAACTCGGTGCGGGTGAGGTCGAGCGCGGAGTCCCGGAGGTTCGCCAGGCGCATCTCCGGCTGCAGGCGCAGGCCGTTGTGCTCAATCCAGCCCTCGGTCGGCCCGGGGGGAGAGGGGGCGACCGTCGTGACCGGTGCCGTCGCGGCTTCGGTCGACGGCGCCGGCGGCGCCGTCTCGGGGGCATCCGCTGGATGCCGTGGCCGGCGCAGCATCGCTTCGATGCGAGCACGCAGCTCGCGGGGCCGGAAGGGCTTGGTGATGTAGTCGTCGGCACCGGACTCGAGTCCTTGCAGGGTGTCGATCTCCTCGTCGCGCGCGGTGAGCATGACGATGTAGGTCGAGCTGAAGGCGCGGATGCGCTTGGCCGTCTCGAAGCCGTCCATGCCTGGCATGCTCACATCCAGCGTGGTCACGATGGGGTCGTGCTCCCGGACAGCGTCCACGCCGTCGGCCCCGTTCGCGGTGGCTACGACCTCGAACCCGGCCTGCGTCAGCACCACGCCCAGCAGATTGCGGATATCGGCGTCGTCCTCGATGATGACCGCGATGCGGCTTCCGTCTTGTGCACCCATCGTGCCAGTATCCCAGCTAACTGTTGCGCGTCACTCTGCGTGGTGGTCGGTACGCTGGAACCGTGACGAACCAACAGGTGCCCGTGGAGGTGGAGAACTACATCGCGGACCTCTCCCCCGACAAACGCGCCGTGCTCTACCCGGTCTTCGACGCCGTCCGCGACGCCATGCCGGAGGGCTACGTGCTGGGGATGGGCTGGGGGATGCCCGGCTGGGTGGTGCCCCTCGAGACGTTCCCGAACACCTACAACACGCAGCCGCTCGCGTATGTGAGCATCGCCGCGCAGCGCAACTACCACTCCCTCTACCTGATGGCGCTCTACAGCGACACGGAAGCGGATGCCGCCTTCCGCGCGGAGTGGGCGGCAGCCGGCCTGAAGCTGAACATGGGCAAGAGCTGCCTGCGGTTCCGGTCACTGGCGGACCTGGACCTCGATATCGTGGCGCGCACCGTCGCATCCGTTCCCGTGGATGATTTCATCGCCATCTACGAACGCGTGCGGGCCAAGGCCTAGGTTCCGTGCCGTCAGGACCCCTCCGTTCGCGCCTATAGACTGAAAAGCGTGAATTCTGTGGCCCCCGTCGACGTCGTACTCATTGGTGGCGGGATCATGAGCGCCACGCTCGGAACCCTGATCAAGCGGGTGCAGCCCGACTGGAGCATCCAGGTCTACGAGCGGCTCGGCGACCTGGCCCAGGAAAGTTCGAACCCGTGGAACAACGCCGGCACCGGCCACGCGGCGCTCTGCGAGCTCAACTACATGCCCGAAGCGCCCGACGGGTCCGTCACCGCCGACAAGGCCGTCACCATCAATGAGCAGTTCCAGATCAGCCGCCAGCTGTGGTCATACCTGGTCACCACCGGCGCCCTGCCCGAGCCCCAGAAGTTCATCAACTCCACCCCCCACATGACGTTCGTGCACGGCAAGGCGAACATCGAATACCTCAAGAAGCGCGTCGCGGTGCTCAAGGACCAGCCGTTGTTCCAGGGCATGGAATACAGCGACGACCCCGCCACCATCGCCAAGTGGACCCCGCTCCTGACCCGGAAGCGCAACCCGCGGCAGAAGATCGCGGCCACACGCATCGAGTCCGGCACCGACGTCGACTTCGGTGCCCTCACCCGCTTCCTCTTCGACGATCTGAAGAAGCACGACGTGGGGGTGAACCTGAACACCCAGGTCACCAAGGTGAAGCAGCAAACGGATGGCACGTGGAAGATCGACCTGTTGCGCCTGGTCGGCCAGACCCGCAGCACCGTCAACGCGCGTTTCGTGTTCGTCGGCGCGGGCGGCGGCGCCCTCGCGCTGCTGCAGCACACCGGCATTCCGGAGATCGAAGGGTTCGGCGGGTTCCCGATCAGCGGGCAGTTCCTGAAGACCTCGAACCCGAAGATCGTGGCGCAGCACAAGGCCAAGGTCTACGGGAAGGCGTCGGTCGGCGCCCCGCCGATGTCGGTGCCGCACCTCGACACCCGTATCGTCGACGGCGAAGCGTCGCTCCTGTTCGGGCCGTACGCCGGGTTCACCCCGAAGTTCCTGAAGACCAGCACCTGGTTCGACCTGCCTTTCTCGATCCGGCTGCACAACATCGGGCCGATGCTCGCCGTCGCCCGGCAGAACTTCGACCTGATGAAGTACCTCGTGGGGGAGCTGCTGGCCACCCGCGACAAGAAGCTCCAGGCGCTGCGGGAGTTCGTGCCGACCGCGAAGCTCGACGACTGGGAACTCATCACGGCCGGCCAGCGGGTGCAGGTCATGAAGAAGGACGAGAAGCTGGGCGGTGTGCTGCAGTTCGGCACCGAGGTGATCACCTCCGCCGACGGGTCGATCGCCGGTCTCCTCGGGGCGTCCCCGGGGGCGTCCACCGCGGCGCCGATCATGGTGGACCTGCTGAAGCGCTGCTTCCCGGCCGAGTACCCGTCGTGGGAACCCACGCTCCGCCGGATGATCCCGTCGCTCGGCACCAAGCTCTCCGACGACCCGGCTGCCGCCGCCGCGTCGCTGGCCGCCACCGCGGAGGCGCTCCGCCTCACCGCGTAGCCGCCGTGGCCGCGCCGCGCGGAGCTTCGCTTCCGCGGTTACCCGGGCATCACGTCGGTCTGAGGCCGCGGGCTTGCGCATAGTTCGAACGTGTGTTCGACTTGATGCATGCGGTGGAGCGGGCAGGAACTACAGACCGAGCAGGCGGGCACGCTGCCTGGCCTGGCCAGGCTGAACAATCTGGTGCGCAGCGTGCAGACGCCGGAATTCGCCGGCATCACGTTCCACGAGATCCTCGCCAAGTCCGCTCTCAACCGGGTGCCCGGCCAGAGCGCGATGCCCTTCGGCTGGACCATCAACCCCTATCGCGGCTGCAGTCATGCCTGCGCCTACTGCTTTGCCCGCCCCACCCACACCTACCTCGACCTCGACGCCGGCAAGGACTTCGACAACGAGATCATCGTCAAGGTCAACGTCGCGGAGATCCTGCAGAAGGAACTGGCCAAGCCGAGCTGGGGTCAACATCCGGTCGCCCTCGGCACCAACACCGACCCGTACCAACGGGCCGAAGGCCGATACCGCCTGATGCCCGGCATCATCGCCGCGCTGGCGCACAACGGCACCCCGCTCAGCATCCTCACCAAGGGCACTCTGCTCCGCCGTGACCTGGACCTGCTGCGCGAGGCCAGCGAGCACGTGCCGGTGGACCTCGCGATGTCCATCGCCATCTACGACGACGAGCTGCAACAGGCCGTCGAGCCGGGCACCCCGTCGACCAAGGCGCGCCTGGCCACCGTCACCGCGGTGCGTGAGCACGGAATGGACTGTGCCGTGTTCATGATGCCGATCCTGCCGTTCCTCACCGATACCAGGGCCCACCTCGACGAAGCCCTCAGGCAGGCGAAAGCTGCGGGCGCGTCATCCGTTCTGTACACGGCACTGCACCTGAAGCCCGGGGTGAAAGACTGGTACCTGCAGTGGCTGGCCCGCGACCACCCCGAGCTGATGCCCCGCTACCTCGAGCTCTACGCCAAGGGCACCTACGCTCCCAAGGAGTACCGGCAGTGGCTGGCGGCGCGGATCAAGCCGCTGATCCGCGCCCACCGCCTCGAGCGTGGCCGGGAGGATCCGGTGACCGGCGGCGTGCGGTCGTCCGCCCTGGGTCGCTTGCGGAACGACGAGGGCGAGCGGCAGCTGTTCACCCGAACCGGCGGCCGGCCCAGTTTCACCGCGGCCGGTTCAGGGACAGCGGATGCCGACGCCTCGCGTTCCCTGATCGCCGAGGAGCTTCCGCCGGAGCTCGCGCCGACACTGTTCTAGAGGGAACGCTAGCCGGTGATCTCGAATGCCGCGCTGGTTGCCGGAGTCAGATCCGGGCTCGTGGCCTGCAATGTGTAGCCACTGCGAACGACCTGATTACCGTTCCCGACGATGAAGAGATCGTCGAAGCTGACCAGACCGTCCACGGCGGTGCGGGTCGTTGTGCCGCTCAGCGTGGCCCGGCCCTGGAGGGACGGGTTGTTCAGGATGGCGATCGACACCGCGGCGGTGCTAGCCGTCGGGTTGCCGAAGGCGTCGACGATGATCGCCGTGACGGAGCGGATCACCATGCCCTGGCGAGTGGTGGTGGGCTGCTGCGTGATCAAGAGCTTGCTCGCTGCCGCAGCGGTGATCGTCGCAGCCTGCGAGATCGCCGGCAGGGCACTGCTGACGGTGATCTGCACGGGGCCCGCCTTCGTGTCACCGTAGAAGAAGGTTGCCGAGCTCGCCCCTGCGGCGATCCCAACCGGCGCTGCTGCTCCCTGCGGGGTGGGGGAGAAGACCGCCACGCCGGTCGACGTGGAAGCAAAGGACAGCGAAATGCCGCCGGCCGGCGCCACGGTCGCATTGCCGAATGCATCCAGCACCTGCACGGTGAGCGGCCCGAGGCTCGCCGTGGCGGAGGCGCTGCCGGAAACCGCGGAGGTCGTGAAAGCCATCGTGGCTGCCGCGCCGGCCGTGACGGCGAAGGCGGGGCTAGTGGCGCCAACAAGGCCGGTGCCGGCGGCAAGTAGGGTATACCCCACGCCGACCTTGTCCAGCCTGAGACCAGTGAACGTGGCCACGCCGCTGGCGTCGGTTGTCGCCGTCTTCACCCCGGACAGGGTTCCGTTGCCCGGGTTCGCGCCCAGCGCCACGGTGACCGGCACGCCCGCCGTCGGAACCGTGACGCCGGTAGACGACTGCACCGCCACCGCGACCGAGAGCGCCGTCCCGGCCGCGGTGGTCGTGGGGGCTGAGGTGAACACCAGCTTGCTCGCCGTGGCGACGGTCACGTTGCCGCTCGCCGCGCTGGCGGCGGTCCACGACCGGTACACGGCCGTGACTGCGTAGGTGTAGGTGCCGACCGGTACCGCCGCATCCGTGCAGGAGGTGCCGCTGACGAGCGCGGTCTTGCTGGTGGCGCAGGCCGCCACCGTGGTGCTGCCGCTGGTGCGGGTGATGAAGTAGCCGGTGGGTGCGGGTGAGCCGACGGATGCCGTCCAGCCGACGGTCACGGTGGTCGAGCTGGCGGCGGGCACCGTGACGTTCGTGGGCGCCGCCAGGGTGCCGGTCGCGATGGTGCCGGCGCCGGTGCCGGCCGACTGCCAGTACGCGGAAGCCGGGATCGCGCCCGCGACGCCGAGGATGCCGCTGGCCAGGACCGCTACCGTGACGGCGAGGCGGCGCCCGGCGCCGTTGCGGCGCCGACGCGACAAACGCGCCTCGCGACGGGACCCTGGTGTCGTGGTGACTGGGTTCATGTCCAGTATCTCGACCTTCAGTTCTCGTGCGCGAGGCGCGTTGCGGTGGTGCGGTGTGCGTGCTGCGACTAGCTCGCTGCGAGGTAGATCGGAACCGACGCGCCCTTGCAGGCGTCCTGGTTGGAGGAGAGGTTCTTCATGCTGATGGTCACGGTGCCGCTGATCGAGGCGCCCGGGGCGATCTGGCCGTAGGTGATGGTGGGCGTTCCCACGGTGTAGTCGGCGGCCGAACAGCCGGCTCCGGTGGCGATCGTCCACGTTCCGTTGGTGGAGGTGGCGACGGAAGCGGCGACGTTGCTGAGGATCTGGTTTCCGGTGCCGGGGTTGGTGACGGTGAAGGCGACGGTCTGGCTGCCGGTGCCGCCGGGGGCGAGGGCGGTTCCGGTTGCAGCGGTGGTGGTGACGGTGAAGGGGACGTTGGTTCCGCTGGAGGCGGTACCGGCGCCGTTACCCGTCGAGGTCCAGTAGGCGAACGCCGCCCCGCTGCCGGCCGCGACCAGCACGGCGGACGTGATGAGGATGGCGATGCGCTTGCGACCCTTGGTGCGCTTCGTGGTGGTGGTGGACTTCGTCATGAGCTTCCCCGATTGGTGTGGTTGGTGGTGTGATTCGAACGTATCCACCCGATCGGGCCGGAATCGGGTTCCAGAGTCAACCTTGATCAAGGCCTGAGGGAAGCTTGAGAATCCCGCGCCGGAGCATCCTCGAACAGGGCACAAAAAACGGGCCGGGCTTCATTGCCCGACCCGTTCTCGACTGCCCCGAAGCGTCAGACGGCCGTTGCGAGGTCACTCTCCAGCGCCGAGCGCACATCCCAGGTGCCGTTGAACGAGCGGTTGGGAAGGGACTCCAGAAGGAGGACCAGCTGGCCCTCTGCGCCTTCGTATCGAGCCAGGCGGAGCAGGTCGTCTCGGGTTGCCGGGTAGTCGGTTTCCGCGAGCAGCTCTTGCAGGGTCAAAATTCCCGAATCGATCATGAGTGCACCTTTCGACGGTTGCACCCCGGAGAGGGGGGCGGTTTTTCCACGGTAGACCTGCGGTCCACCGCCATCAAGGGGTTGACTGGATTTTGGGAGCCGCAGCGGAGCATATCCGGGAGGCACCGGCATCCGCGCCGGTAAACTTCCCGGGTGGCGAAACTCTATTTCCGGTACGGGGCAATGAACAGCGGCAAGAGCACGTCGATGCTGCAAGCCGCATACAACTATGAGGAGCGGGGCCACCGGGTGCTCCTGGCCAAGCCCGCCATCGACACCAAGGGCGACATGGGCATCCTGTCTCGCCTGGGCGTGACCCGGGCCGTCGATTACCTGCTTGCCCCCACAACGGATGCCTACGCCGAGTTCGAGGCGCACCGTTCCCAGACCCTGTCCCGCACCGGGCTCGATGTCAGTGCGCTCCTGGTGGATGAGGCCCAGTTCCTCACCGAGACCCAGGTCGACGACCTCTTGCGGATCGCGATCATCGAGAATGTGCCGGTGCTGGCCTACGGCATCCGCACCGATTTCCAGACCGTCGCCTTCCCGGGGAGCCGCCGCCTCCTCGAGGTCGCCCACAGCCTGGAGGAGCTGAAGACCATCTGCCGCTGCGGGCGCAAGGCCGTGTTCAACGGGCGCAAGATCGACGGCGCGTTCGTCTTCGATGGCGACCAGGTGGCCATCGACGGGGTTGCCGTCACCTATGAGTCCCTGTGCGGCGCCTGCTACCTCGAAGAGAGCCACGGCGTTCTGAACAATCGCCGGCGCACCTAGCACCGTCGACCCCAGTAGGGGTCGACACGCCGGTGGAGCCCCTCCGGCCTGCCCTAGAATTGGCCATAGGCCAGCAAAAAAGCCGTCACTTCGGCGGTCGCGTCTGTGGCCGGTCGAGTGGAGGACATGGGCATGGTGCACTACCGCGTCGCCTTGATCGACGACCATGAGATCGTGGCCAGGGGCTTCGCCGACCTGTTCTCGACCATCCCCGATGTCGACGTGGTCGCATCCGTCAGCACCGTCGGTGAGCTGCTCGACTCCCTTTCGCCCGACGAACGCATCGACCTGGCCATCCTCGACCTGCGCCTCTCCGACGGTTCCGCCGTCGCCGACAATGTCGACCGGCTCCGTGGGGCGGAGATGGAAGTCCTCGCCTTCACCGGGGGCGACGATGCCCAGTCGATGCGCGCCGCCGCACGCAGCGGGGTGCTCGGCGTGGTGCGCAAGTCGGAACCGACCACCGTGCTGCTTGACGCCATCACCCGCGCCGCCGCTGGGGAACCGATCGCCTCCACCGAGTGGGCCGCCGCCCTCGATGGCGACCCTGAGCTCTCCGACGCCGGACTCAGCCCCCGTGAGCGCGAGGTGCTGTCGCTCTACGCCGCCGGGGCCAAGGCTCCGCTGGTCGCGGCGCGAACCGGCCTGAGCGAATTGACGGTCGTCGACTATATCCGCCGTGTGCGGTCGAAGTACGAGCGCGTCGGGCGCCCCGCGAGCACCAAGATCGACCTGTACAAGCGCGCCCTGGAGGACGGCATCCTGCCGATCCCCGGCCAGTCATGAGCGGCACGCAGTCCTCGCTGAACGCGCCTGCGGATGCCGCGTCGCACCACCCGCAGGCGGATCCAGCGGATGCCGTGTCACTTCTGCCGCAGGCGGCTCCCGCGGATGCTGGGTCGCACCACCCGGGGGCGGCTCCGGCCGGGCCGCGCGCGGCGATGCCCGCCCGCCCGGCCGGTGAAGGCGCTGTCGAACCGGGAGCCGAGCGACTGGTTCGCATCGTGGCCGGCGCGATCGGCGTTTCCGCCGTCGTCTTCGGCGTGCTCTCGTTCGACTCCTTCCGGGCCCAGGCCTCGCAGGACGCCTTCTGGATCTCGATCACGATCTGGCTGCTGGCGTTCGGCCTGCCGACGGTGTTCGGCCTGCTCTCCCGCTGGGCGCCGATGCGGGTGCTGCGCCGCATCGCCCTCGCCGAGGGAGTCGTCTTCGTGATCATCCTCGTGAGCTGGTTACTGCTGCGTTCGCATCCGCTGCCAACGGGCTCCGACATCCCCTGGGTGGTGACCTTCACCGGGCTGCCCACCGTCAGCGTGGCGATCGTGGTCAGGCCTCGTACGGCGTGGGCGTACACACTCCTTGCCTGTGCCATGAGTGGGCTGGTTCGTGCCGCAACCTCCGCAGGGCCCCACCCGCTGCTCACCGGCGTCGAGGACGCCCTGTACTCCTTGCTCCTGATGAGCGTGTTCGTCGGTCTTGCCCTCGCCGCCCGTCGCGGCGCCGGCCAGGTCGCCCGCGCCGCTGCCCTGGACCGCGCGGCCGTGAGCGAGAGCGCCGCGCGGGTGGCGCGGAAGCAGGAGCGGCTGCTCATCGACGCGTTGGTGCATGACAGCGTGATCTCGACCCTGCTGTCGGCCGGTACCGGGCGCGCCGACAGCCGCGAACTGTCGCAACACGCGGCTCGCACGCTGGCGCAGATCGACGCGCTGCAGCATCCGTCCGCCGGACGCGTGGTGATGCGCGCCGAACTCGAGCGCCGCCTTCGCCAGTTGACTGCCGACATCGCACCGGATGCCGACTTCCAGACCCGCATCGATGCGGACGGAGAGGTGCCGCCCGAGATTGCTGCGGCGCTGGTGGGGGCAGTGAGGGAAGCGCTCCGCAACTCCGTCACCTATGCCGGGCGCGACGGGCGCGCCGTCGCGCGCTCGGTCACTCTCCGGTGCACCGGCACTGGACTCCGGATCGAGGTCCGCGATGACGGGGCCGGCTTCGAGCCGGCGGAGGTGCGCGCGGAACGCCTCGGGATCACCCGCAGCATCCTGGGGCGGGTCAACAGCCTGGCGGGATGCTCGGCGAGCGTCGTCTCGCACCCGGGCGCCGGCACCGAAGTGATTCTGTCCTGGAGTGGCGGGACCGGCGGCGTGCCCGACTCGGCCGGCTCCGCGGGCTTCGCGGGCTTCGCGGACTCTGCCGGCTCTGCGGGCTCGGCGGGCTCTGCGGGCTCGGCGGCAAACGGTGCCGTGTGGGCCGAGACCGTGCGGGCCGGCACCGTGCGGGGCGGCACTGTGCGGGCCGACTCCGTGCGGGCCGAGACCGTGCGGACCGACACCGTGCCCGCCGATCCGCGGCCCGCGGCGCCCATCGCGGTTCCGCTCACCGGCATGCTGGGCCTGTCGACGCCCATTGCCCGGATGATCCTTGGCCTGTTCGTGGTCGTGCATGCGGTACTCGCCTTCTTCGACGAGGAGCCCGGGTTCCTCCTCGAGTTCTGCGCGTTCCTCGGCATCATCGCCGCCGCGGTCTGGGTCACCCGCGCCGCAACCTATCCGCTGCCCCGCGATCGCACCATGGGCATCCTCGCGGTGCTGGCCATCGCCGAAGTCCTGATGTGCCTCCAGGTGCCCGCCGTGGGCGCGGCGCCGTTCGCGTACTGGCACGTGGGCGCCATCACGCTGCTGCTGCTGATCCTCGCGGTCCGGGGACGGCCCGGCTGGGCCTGGGCCGGCTACGCCGGGCTGTTCGCGGCATCCGTCGCCTGGGCGGTTCTGAGCGGGCTGTCGGTGGGAGCCGGTGTCGACCTTGTCATCCGTCACTCCGGGACGCTCCTGGCCGGAACCCTGTTCGCGGTGGGACTGCGCGGTTCGATGAGCGCGCTCGCGGCCCTGAACAGCCAGCTGAGCCGGAACGAAGCGGCAGAGGCCACGGAGATCGCGGCGATTGAGGAGCGGCAGGCCCAACTGGCCCGGCTGAACACGCTCGCCCGGCCCGCCCTGGAGCGGCTCGCCAGCCCGCACCACCTGGGTGAGGCGGAGCGTGCCGACTGTCTGCTGGTGGAGGCGAGCCTCCGCGACGCCATCCGGGCGCGAGCCCTGTTCCTGGAACCGGTGACGTCAGCCGCCCGGGCCGCCCGCATTCGCGGCATCGACGTCACTCTGCTCGACGACAGTGGCGACCAGCCACCCGTCGATATGGACCCGGTCGCCCGCATCGTCGCCGACCAATTGGATTCCGCGGTCTCCGGCCGGCTGATCGCCCGCGTGCTTCCCGCCGATCGCGCAGTCCTGGCCACCATCGTGGTCGAGGGCGCGGAGCACCGGATGCTCGCGGTCACGCCCGCCGGCGACCTCCGCGACGCGTAGTCGCACCCGGCCGGCGCCGCGCTCGCATTATTCAGGAGACTCCGTACCAGCGGTGCGTCCTGTGCCGAGGCGCCCCTGATCTTCCTGAATAATTCACGGCACTTCGTCCGGTGCGGGTATCAGGGGCGACCCGGTCGAGCGCGGGATGCCCCGGATGGTTCGCGCTGAGGATTCTTCCACGCGCGGATGGCCTGCCCGCCGCGCGTGGTCAAATCCGCAGCGTGAGCGAATGTGGCGTGGCGGAATCCGTAGCGTGAGCCGGCCCGATGAGGGGCAGCGCTACCCAGTCCCCCGGAATCAGAACCCCGAGAGCTGGCCGAGTTCGGCCCCACCCGTGCCGAACATGCTCATCACGTCACCGTCAACCGTTCCCCGCACCGCGAGGTTCAGCCAGGTGTCGACCCCCTCGCACGCCTTCAACGTGGTCGCACCAGGCTGCAGGACCACCGAACCGGGATCCGAACCGCTGTCCCAGGTGCCGGTCAGCAGGTTGCAGCCGTCATTGCCGGTGTACGTCCGGTCGGTGCTGATGGAGAGGAACGGCGACTCGGGCGTTCGGTTCTCGGCCCAATACCCGATCGGCAGCGCGCCCGGCCCCACTCGGGGATTCTTCGTGCGGATCAAATCGGTGGTGGTCGAGCGATCGGCGCTGTGCAAGGTCAGCGAGTCCCCTTCCACGATGAAGATGCGCGCGAACGAGACAGCAAGTGGCAGCTGCGCTCCGGCGCAGTTCATCATGGTTTGCGGTCCGGTGCGGGTGACCAGGACGCCGCTTTCGGCGACCTCCCAGTGCCCCTTCACCCGATTGCATCCGTCGGACGCGCTCCAGGTTCCATCGTCCAGGAACGTCACGAACGGCTGCTCGGGTGAATCGAACCGGCTGTCGATGGTCCAGGTCCCCACAAGTTCGTGCGCTGCTTCCACCGATGCCGGGGTCGCCGATGCCGGGGCCGGCGGCGGCCCGCTGCTCGAGCACCCGGACAACGCCACGGCGACACCCAGAAACGCGACTGCACCGAGTGCCCGGCCCACGAACCGACCTGACGCGATCCCGATTCCCCGACTCACCACGGGCCTCCCTCCAGCGATGACTAACTCTCGCCTGCCGGAACGGCCCGCGCCCATGACAGTCGCGCAACTAGACAGCCTCAGGCGCATAACTCATGTTGCCCTCGGCGTGCGCCCGGTAGTCGGAGGGGAGGGAGCGGTAGTTCGTCTTGAACGCGGACCTCAGCTCGAACGATGAGCGAAAGCCCGCGCAGCTGGCAATCTCGGCGATGGTCAGCTCTGTCGCCCCCGGGGCCCCCAACAGCAGGGCAGCGGATGCCGCGCGACGCCGGCTGAGCTCGGTGGTCACCGAGGTTCCGCTGTCTTCGAAGGCGCGCTGCAGGTGGCGAAGTGACACCCCGAGGCGCGCGGCGACTCCGGTGGGGTTGAGGTCGGGGTCCCGGTGCCCAGAGTCGATCTCGGTGATGGCGCGTCCACGGAGCCCGACCCGAAGTTCCTCGCTGTCCATGGCGTACCCCTCGCTCTCCAGGAACATCCCCACGATGAGGTCTTCGATGGTGCGCTCGGCGACGTTCAGGCCGATGGCGCTCGGGGTCCAGCCGGTGTGCACGGTGCCGAGTGCGAAGCTCAGCAGCGGCGCCCGAAGCGACGCCGATCCGCTGATGATGTACCGGTGCGGCGCCACCCGGATGCCGCGCTCATGCAGCCGGGACCGCGGCAGGTGGATCACGAGGCATCGCGTCGGCTCGGCGCTGCTGACCTCGAACGCGCTCCAGTCGGTGACGGCGAACGCGCTGCCGGGCCCGAAGGCTGTTCCCTCGGCCCCGCGGGGTCCTAGGCGCATGGAATTGCTGAGCATGTACCCCACGCAGAGCGACTCCGTCTGGGCCAGTTCGGCGCCGGACACCCGGGCGGCGGACTGCGTGGTCATCATCACACCCAGCTCGCCGAACTCCCGCCTCTGCACGGAGAAGTGAAACGTGGAGGACTCTGGAATCCGGATCGCCCGGGCGAAGGATGCCAGCTGCGCGTCGGGGAACGTGCCGGCCGCGGCGCCGCCGACCAGTTGCGCGAGCACGTGCCGTGTCGCGATGGGAGATAACGGTGTCCACATAGCTTTCCCCGGCCGCCACTGGTTCACGCGGTGCGGCGCCCGAACCGGGTGCAGCATGCCCAAGTGGCACCGTGGCCGTCTTCCCTCGATTATTGAACCCCACCGCGAAAAGAGCAATCCTCGCGTTCGCGCGCCAGTAGCTGTGCAGTACCGCGCCAATCCTGAAAACCGCGTCGGGTGGCGGTTTAATCTGGCTGCGTCCACCTGCTGCACCGGGACAGGAGCGCGTCATGACCACACTCACCGCACCGGCGGAAACGGGCCGCGAGACCAAAGCCTCCTGGCTCCCGCTGATCGTCGTCGTGCTCACCCAGATCCAGGTGTCCTTCGCGGTCAACGCCCTGACGGTCTCCATGCACGGGATCACCACCGACCTGGACACCCCGGCCACCAGCGTCGGTACCGCAATCACGGCCGGCACGTTCGCGATGGCGGCGTTCATCCTGCTCGGCGCCAAGATCGGCGCCAAATTCGGTACCCGGCGGGTGTTCCAGATCGCACTGGTCATCCACGGGGCGGCGATGGCGGCCGTCATGCTGAGCGTCAGCCCGGCGATGCTGTTCATCGCGCAGGCGGCATCGGGAGCCGTGATCGCGTTGATCGCACCGGCGTTGACGGTCTTCATCGCGGCGAACTTCCACGGGGAGCAGCAGGCGAAATCCATCGGCTACCTCGCGGCGGCGATCCCCGCGGCCGGGGTCCTGGCCCTGCTCATCGCCGGCACGTTCGCTTCCACGATCGGGTGGCGCTATTCGTTCGCGCTCGTTGTGGTGCTGGCGCTGGTGAACATCCTGCTCAGCTTCCGGCTGAAGCTGATCGCGCCGCAGACGGATGTGCGCATCGACTGGGTAGGTGCCGGGCTGGCCGCGGTGTGCATCATCCTTCTCAGCTTCGGCTTCAGCGGCCTGAACAGCTGGGGCGTGCTCCTGGCGACGCCGGGCGCCCCCTTCGACATCCTCGGCATCTCGCCGGCCCCGATCCTGGTGCTGCTCGGGCTCATCGTCGGCCAGGCCTTCTTCATGTGGATCCGCAGGCGCCAGGCCGAGCGAAAATACCGCATCTTCGACCTTGACGTGCTGAAGTCGGGCGAAGAGAAGGCCGTGACGGCCTGCATGGCGGTCATGCTGTTCGTCGGCACCGCCGCCAACTTCCTGATCCCGCTCTACATCCAGATCGTGCAGGGCCGCACCAGCCTGCAGACGTCGATCTCGATCATCCCCTATACACTGTCGATCTTCGTCGCGAGTTCCGTGGTCGCCGTGCTTTACAAGCGGATGACGCCCCGCTGGATCGCGCGGATCGGTTTCGTCGTCGTCGCCCTGGCCCTCATCCTCCTCGCATTCACCATCCGGAACGAATGGGGGCAGTTCTTCGTGGTGGTGGGCCTGATCACACTGGGCCTCGGCCAAGGCGCCATCGTTGCGCTGGTGTTCAACACCCTCCTCACCGCCGCCCCCAAGTCGCTCGCCGGTGACGTGGGCGCCTGGCGCGGCCTGGTGCACAACCTCTCCGGCAGCGTCGGCATCGCGGTGGCGAGCGTCTTCGCCGTGGGGCTGCTCGGTTCGATCATCACCAGCAGCCTCGACGGCAACGAGGCCATCCCGAAGGAGCTGACCTCGCAGGTCAACCTCGACAGCGTGAACTTCGTCTCCAACGACCACCTGGACGACGTCCTGGCCGGGACGGACGCGACCCCGGCCCAGGTCGACGAGGCGATCAGGATCAACGAAGACGCGCGGCTCCGCGCGCTCAACGTGTCGCTGCTGGCCCTGGCCGCCATCTCACTGCTGGCCATCATCCCGGCCGGCAAGATGCCGGGACGCATTCCCGGTGATCTGGTGGTCAGCGACCTGAACGCCACCCCTGACACCCGTGACGAACCGACGCGCGAGCATCCGTGAATGACATCGCGATCACGCTCCTGATCCTGCTGCTGGCCGTCGTCGCGTTCGTCTGGAACAAACTGCCGGTGGGCATCGTGGCGATCGGAGTCGCGGTCGCGCTGTATGCCACCGGGGTGCTCACCGTGGAACAGTCGCTGGCGGGTTTCGGCGACCCCGTGATCGTGTTCATCGCCGCCCTGTTCGTGGTCAGCGAGGGGCTCGACGCTACCGGGGTGACCACGAGGGCCGGGCAGTTGCTGATCGACCACGCCGGGCCGAACCCGCGGCGGATGGTCGTCCTGGTGATGCTGCTGGTCGCCGTGCTGACCGCGCTGATCAGCGTGAACGGGGCGGTCGCCGCACTGCTTCCGATGGTGGTCGTGCTCTGTGTGCGGATGACGCAACCCCCGTCCCAGATGCTGATCCGCTGGCGTTCGGCGCGCACGCCGGGTCGCTGCTGGTGCTGACCGGAACCCCGGTGAACGTGCTGATCCTGGAGCTCGCGGTGCACGCAGGGGAGCGGCCGATCGGGTTCTTCGAGTTCGGGCTGGTGGGTCTGCCCCTGGTCGCCGGCACGATCCTGATCACGGTGCTGCTCGGGCCCCGGCTCCTCCCGCGCCGGGTGGCGAAGTCCGCGCCCCGCGACCTCAGCGCGCACGCCGCGACCCTCGCCGAGCAGTATTCACTGACCGATGCCAACGCCCAGATCAACCGGGAGTCCGGCATGAAAGAGGTGGTCGTGCTGCCGCGTTCCCCGATGGTGGGGGAGACGGTGTTTCCGGGCATGGTCACCGACAGCGGCGACCTGGTCGTGGTGGCCATCCAGCGCGCCGGTGAGGATCGCGGCCGCACCGCGCTCGCCGTCGGTGACGTCATGCTGCTGCGCGGAACCTGGGCGGCGCTGGAGACGAACGCGGGTGACCCCGGCATCGCCGTGGTCGACGCACCGCAGCTGATCCGGCGGCAGGCCGTTCCGATGGGGCCGCGGGCGAAGACATCGCTGGTGATCCTGGCCGGGATGGTGGTGCTGCTGGCGACCGGGCTGGTTCCCCCGGCGATCGCCGCCCTCCTGGCCGCTGTCGCCATGGTGCTCCTGCGGGTGGTCACCGTCTACCACGCGCACCGGTCGATCTCCTGGACCACCCTGATCCTGGTAGGCGGGATGATTCCACTCTCCACCGCCATCCAGTCCAGCGGCGCCGCCGACGTCATCGCGCACGGGCTGGTCGATGTTGTCGGCGGTGGAGGACCATACCTGCTGGTGGCGGGTGTCTCGCTGGTGACCCTGCTACTCGGCCAGCTGATCAGCAACATGGCCACGGCGCTCATCGTCGCCCCGATCGCGATCGCCATCGCGGCGGAGACCGGGATCTCACCGCTTCCGCTGCTGATGGCGGTGGCGGTGACCGCCGCGGCATCCTTCTTCACCCCGGTCGCGACCCCCGCCAACACGATGGTGATGGGCCCGGGCGGCTACGCGTTCGGCGACTACTGGAAATTGGGCCTTCCCCTCGCGGCGCTGTTCGTGGTGGTGGCAACCTTCCTGGTGCCGGTGTTCTGGAGATTCTGACGCCGGATGCCGGAGCACCGTGGTCTCACGCCGCCGCGACGGCAATACTGCGCCAGAAGCCCGCTGGCTTCGCGGCCCGGACGTAGCCTGACCACAACAAATCCGCTCTCCTGAGGCACCAGGCGATGTCTGGTTCACACCGAACCAGACAGAACAGGATCGATCATGCCGTCCAGCCCCTACAAGCTCATCCCGGATACCTTCACCCCGGCGCCGTCGAGCCTCCCCGCCAACGCCGTGGGTGTGCTCGCCGTCGACGAGCTCTCCGCCGACCTCGACGCGGTCGGCTATTTCGTGGGCCCCGGCGACGACGCGCCCGACGCGGTGGACACCGAGGCGCTCCGTCTCACCGGGTTCGACGGGAAAGCCGGCAAGACCTTCCTGCAGCTGGCCAACGGCGGTCCGGCCGTCGTCGTGGTGGGCGCCGGGCCGGCGGACGAGCAGAATGAGGCGACCCTGCGCGACGCCGCAGCCGCCTTCGCCCGCGCCGCGGCGCGCTACGCGCGGCTGGGCATCAACACCGGGACCCATTTCCCGCTCGACCCCGGCGTGCGGGGGCAGGTGATCACCGAGGGCGCCGTGCTCGCGCGCTACCGCTACACGGCGGTGAAGCCGAACTCGACGAACATTCCCCTGGTCTCCCTCGACATCCTCGCCGAACCGAACGACCGGGAGGCCGTGGCCGAAGGGGTGCGCCGGGGCGAGATCGTGGCCCGGGCGGCGAATCTCGCCCGCGACCTGGCCAACTGCCCGCCGGGCCACCTCACCGCGACGGACTTCGCCGACTTCGCTGTGCAACTCGGTTCCGAACACGGGTTCGACGTCACGGTCTTCGACAAGCAGCAGATCATCGACCTGGGGTGCGGCGGCCTGCTCGGGGTCAACGCCGGCAGCGTCGAAGAGCCGCGCATCATCAAGCTGCACTACGCCCCCTCGACCGACGACGGCAGCACGGCCACCCCCACCGGCCACCTCGCGTTCGTCGGCAAGGGCATCATGTACGACTCCGGCGGCATTTCGCTGAAGCCCTCCGATCCGATGCACCTGGCCATGAAGATGGACATGGCCGGCGCCGCCGCGGTGCTCGCCGCCGTGACCACCCTCGGCGACCTGGGCTGCAGCACCGAGGTCACGGCCTTCCTGATGTGCACGGACAACATGCCCTCCGGGTCCGCGATGAAGCTCGGCGACGTGCTCACCATCCGCAACGGCACCACGGTCGAGGTCAAGAACACGGATGCCGAGGGTCGCCTGGTGATGTCCGACGCGTTGGTACTGGCCCGCGAAGAGCACCCCGACGCCATCGTCGACATCGCCACCCTCACCGGCGCGGCACTGGCCGCCCTGGGCCACCTCACCGCCGTGCTGATCGGCAACAACCCGGCCCTGGTCGAGCAGGCCAAGGCGGCGTCACGCCTCACCGATGAATCGGTGTGGGAGCTGCCGCTGGAGCGCCGGTACCGCGGGCAACTGGACTCCGACGTTGCCGACATGTCGAACATGGGCGGCAAGTACGCCGGCGCCACCATCGCGGCGCTGTTCCTCGCGGACTTCGTGGACGACGTGCCGTGGGCCCATTTCGACATCGCCGGCACCATGCAGGCGGAGTCAGACGATTCCTGGCGGTCCAAGGGGGCTACCGGCTTCGGCGCCCGGCTCCTCGCCGAGCTCGCACTCGACTTCACACCCGTGACCTGAGACGCAACCAGATGAGGAGCCCCTTTCACCTGTTCCGTTCCGGGCCCTTCGTGTTCGGGTTCGTGGCGACTCTCGGGGTGCTCCTCGCGCTGCTCCTGGGCGCGGCGGTGATTTCTCTCAGTTACGCGCTCACCCTCATCTTCTTCGCGCTGTTCCTCAGCCTCGGCCTGTACCCGCTGGTACGCACGCTCTCGTCAGGCCGGCTTCCCCGCGGCGCGGCGGTGCTCATCGTCATGGTCGCCTTCCTCATCGTGGTCGGCCTGCTGATCTGGGCCATCGCACCGATCGTGACCGAACAAGCGGGGGAACTGGTCAAGACCCTCCCCGGCGGCCTCCGCCAGATCGAGCACCAGGAGTGGTTCCTCGACCTGGACGCGACCTTCGGCGGGTCCCTCGCCCCGTTCCTCCAGTCGCTGCAGGCCTCGGCCGCCGACCCCGCCGTCTGGCTCGCGATCAGCGGCGGTGCGCTGCGCGTGGGAGTGAACATCCTCAACGGAACCTTCGGCACGATCTTCGTCGTGGCCCTGACCCTGTATTTCCTGGCCTCGCTCGAGGGCATGAAGAATGCCCTGTACTCGCTGGTTCCGGCGTCCCGGCGCCGGGGTTTCATGGAGATCGCCGAGCAGATCGCCGAATCGGTCGGCAAATACCTGAGCGGCATGTTCACCCTCGCGGTGATCAACGCCGCCTTCACGTTCATCCTGCTCACCATCATGGGGGTCCGCTACGCCGGCATCCTTGCCGCGCTCGCCCTGCCCATCACCTTGATCCCCCTCGTCGGCAGCGTCATTATGACCATCATCGTCACCGTGGTGTCCCTGTTCACCTCACCGGGCACCGGCCTGGTGGTGCTGATCGTGATGCTGGTCTACCTGCAGGTCGAGGCGTACGTGCTCACTCCCCGCGTGGTGGGGAAGGCGATCAGCATCCCGGGGTCGCTGGTGCTGATCGGGGCGATGTTCGGCGGCACCCTGCTGGGCCTGCTCGGAGCGCTGGTGGCGTGCCCGGTGATGGCCTCGATCCTGCTGATCATCAAGAAGGTCGTTGTGCCGCGGCAGAACGCGGCCTGAGGGCCGGCATCCGCTCATGAACGCCCGCACATGAACGCGACCTCATGAATACGGGGGAGATCGTCGGGATCGCGCTTCTCGCCGCGCATGTGGTGCTGGGATTCACCGCGGCCGTGCTGGTCTCCGCCAACCGCCGGCCGTCGGAGGCGATCGCCTGGGTGCTCACGATCGTTTTCATCCCCTTCATCGGGGCGGTCGTGTTCCTGCTGGTGGGGTTCGGCCGGCTGCCGCGGCGGCGGCGCCAGAAGCAGCGGGAGGTGAACGCGCTGATCCTCGACCGCACCCGCGGGCTCGACCAGGTGAGCCACGGCGACGAATGGCCGGGCTGGCTGCACTCGGCCGTGCGGTTGAACCGCAACCTCAGTGCCCTTCCGATGGTCGGCGGCAACCGGATCACCCTGCTTGACCACTACGAGGGCTCCTTCGACGCGATGATCGAGTCGATCGACGCGGCCAGGGAGTACGTGCACGTCGAGTTCTACATCCTCGTGCTCGACGCGAGCACCGCGGGCTTCTTCGACGCCCTGGCCCGGGCTGCCACACGTGGCGTTTCGGTGCGGGTGCTCTCCGACCACGTCTCCGGATTCCTGTTCCCGCACCGGCGGGACACGCTCCGCGCGTTCGAGGCGATGGGTGCCACCTGGCGCGCGATGCTGCCGCTTCGCCCGCTGAGGGGCCAGTGGCAGCGACCGGATCTCCGCAACCACCGCAAGCTGGTCGTGGTCGACGGCGCCGTCGGGTTCACCGGATCGCAGAACCTCATCGACTCCAGCTACCTCAAGCGGGCGAACATCACCCGCGGCCTGCACTGGCATGAGCTGATGATCCGGGTCGAGGGTCCAATGGTCCGGGAACTCAATGCCGTGTTCGTGACCGACTGGTACAGCGAGACCGATGAGCTCGTTTCGCTGGACACCTCCCCGGTGGTCCTCGCCCGCGAGCCGGCGTTGCTCGATGCCCAGGTGCTGCCGAGCGGGCCGAGCTTCGAGAACGACAACAACCTCAAGCTCTATGCCCTCCTGATCCACAACGCCGAACGCCGGGTCAGCATCACCAGCCCGTACTTCGTCCCGGACGAGTCCACGCTCCTGGCGATCCTCACCGCCGCGTCCCGCGGGGTCGAGGTGGAGCTGTTCGTCTCGGCAGTCGGCGACCAGCCTCTGGTGTACCACGCGCAACGGTCGTACTATGAGGCACTCCTCCGAGCCGGAGTCTCCATCTACCTCTACCGGGCGCCGACCGTGTTACACGCCAAGCACTTCACCATCGACGACGAGGTGGCGGTCGTCGGATCGAGCAACATGGACATCCGTTCGTTCAGCCTGAACATGGAAGTGTCGGTGCTGGTGCACGGGCGGGACTTCGTGCGGCAACTCCGCGCGATCCAGGCCGGTTACCGGGCGCAGAGCGACAGGCTCGAGCTGGTGGAGTGGCTGAACCGGCCGCGGCGTGAGGTGGTCCGCGACAACCTCGCCCGGCTGACCTCGTCCCTGCAGTGAGCAATCATGGTCCGTGACCTTGGCGAGGTGGCAGTCCTCGGGCTGGGCATCGCCCTCAGCCCGGTGCCGATCATCGCGATCCTCCTGATGATCCTGTCGCCGAAGGGCATGCGGGCCAGCGCGGGTTTCGCCGCGGGCTGGGTGGTCGGTGTCGCCTTCGCCGTGACCGTGCTCAGTTACCTGGCGTCCCTGCTGCCCTCCTTGGAAGATGCGGTGCCGCGTGAGGTGATTGTCCTGGTCGCCGTCGGGCTGGGTGTGCTGCTCGCCGTGTTCGGGCTGGTGAAGGAACTCCGTCGGCGGCGCGCGAACCGTTCCGGCGAGGACGCCGCCCTGCCGCGGTGGCTGGCGATCGTCGACAACTTCACCCGGCTTCGGGCGCTCGTGATCGGCTTCACCTATTCGGCCTTCCGCCCCAAGAGTCTCATCATCGCGATCGCCGCCGGCCTCATCATCGGCCGGGCCGATTTCGGGGTCGGGGGCGTGTTCGGCGCCGTGGCCCTCTTCACCGGCGTGGCGTCGCTCACGATCGTGGGCCCGGTGCTCGCCGTCGCCTGGGGCGGCGACGCGGCTCGCTCGACCGCCCACCGGCTTCGAGCCTGGCTGCTCAGGCACATTGCCACGGTGACCAACTGGGCGCTGGTCGCATTCGGGCTGGTGCTGATCACCGTCGGCGTCGTGTACGCCTGATCGGTCAGGGTTTCGTCGTCCGCCAATACCGTTCGGGTTCGCCCGCTGCTGCTCCCCAGATGCATCCTCATCCAGATGACTGATAGTTGGCTGGCCCTGCTGCCGGCCCTGCTGCCGCCCCTGCTAGTACGCCTCCCTCCATGTGTCCCGGCGGGTCGCCGCCCGGTCTGCTGCCGGCGTCACCGAATGTGCGGAGCATCATCGGGCTCTTGCTTGGCATGGGTCTCAGCGTTTGAGCCGGGTCCACGGTCGCGGGCGGCATGAGCCAGTACGCACCATCGGCCGGCACGATCTCCCAGTGGTTGTTGTGCAGCAGGAGATGATGGAAACGGCACAAGAGGATTCCCAGGGCGATATCGGTGGGGCCGTCGTCCCGCTTCCAGTGCTCGACGTGGTGCGCCTCGGTCCACGAGGCGGGTTTGTCGCAACCCGGCCAGCGGCAGCCGCCGTCACGTACGGTGAGACCGATCCGCTGCCGGGCGGTGAAACGCCGCTGCTCACGTCCGACGTTGATGCATTGGCCGTCGTCGTCGAACTTGACGCCGACGTGGCCGCTCTCGCAGAGGTACCGTTCGACAGTTTCGAATGGAACCGGGTCGGGGTGCCCCTCCAGGTAGCCAACGCCCCCGTGAGCATTCATGGTCTCCTCGGTGACCATGACCCGCACGGCGGGCGACCGGCGTCCGATCATGATCGCGCCCGGGTCGGCGTTCGCCCCCAGTCGCAGCAGCGCCAGGAGCGCGTCTGCGGCGATCTGCGCGGTGGACCGTTCATCATTCTCCAGGGCCTCGGCCTGGGCCTGTTCCGCCGGGTCGATGAACCGGGGTCCGCCGCGGCGCGGGCTGGTCGCCTGGTCATAAAGGTTCTTCACGAACAAGCCGTCTTCCGGGTCTAGCAGCGCGAGCACTCGGTACATGCCGTCGGCCTGACGCCAGATCTTGAACGTACGGCTCTCGTGTTGTGTCTTTGCCCGCCGGAGGATGCCGTCTTGGTCCATCTCATCGCGCAGGCGGCGGGCCCGTCGGTACAGCGAATCCGCGTCCATACCCGCGGCCTCGCCGACCATGAACTCCGCCGCGGCGAGGAGCTTCTCGGCCGGAACGCCGGCATCGACGACGCCGAGCCCTTTTCGAATCGCCTCTGCCGCGTCAACAGCCAGCGCGCCGCGGGAAACAGCCCTGGCCACCGGCGACAGCCAGGGAGTCGCTGCGAACGGTGAGCCAGGATCGTCGCGCATCAGCCGGTCCGCTGCTTCTGTTTCGGCCATCATCGTACCGACCGCCACGAGGCGGGCCGCATCTGTGCGGGTGGAACCGATCTCGGACTGCACCATCGCCTCGGGCGTTGGGAAGCCGTTGGCCTGCGCCAATCCGCTGTGGCCGAGTTCGCGCCGTGAGCGGTGCGCGACTTCGCCGGCCCACCACGCGGCGTGACGTTCGCCCTGCTTGCGGTAGGCGGCGATCTCTGCCTGTGACGCCATCAGCTCGTCATCCGTCATCTGTCCATAGAGGGCCGCACCGCCTCGCTCGACCGTGGTCTCGGCGACCACCGCGGTGGCCGTCCGAAACGATTCGGCGAGGGATAAAGGCATGCTTTGACGATAGCCAACTGCGCACGTTCATTTGAGGGAACCTCACTGATCAGTGCAGAACTTCCCAACCACGCCACCTGTGGAGGAGCGAACACCGCAGTCAACGTCTCCTGACCAGCGCTCTTGGAGAAGCGCGGCTTCCCCAGGGACAGCGCCCGAATCGAATGACGATCTCCCGAAGCCTCATCTTCGCTGTTGGGGCCTTCCGCATCGAGAAGCCGGCGATCGCCTCGCCGCAGTCGGTCCCGGCGCCAACGAGATTCGGATGCTGCTCAGAAAGGCCGCCGGACCGCCCGCGTCAGAACAGGGCGGGCAGCACGACCAGCGCGTTGAAGGTGATGTGCGCGATGACCGCCCCGCCGAGTCGCCCGGTGAATGCGGCGACGGATGCGGCCGCCAGCCCGAACACCAGCGTCCCCAGGCCGGCCACCCAGGCTTCGGTGACGGTCGTGGCCTGGAGCACGTGGACGAGTGCGAACACCAGCCCGCTCACCGCGATCGCGATGCCGAGCGAAACCGCTCGTGACCCGGCGACGCTGCCCGCCACCGCCCGCAGCACCAACCCGCGGAAGAACACTTCCTCCACGAAGGGCGCGATCAGCACGGGGGCCAGCACCGCGCCGAACAGCCAGCAGCCGTCAAGCACGGTCTCGCCGAATGTCACCGCACCACCGCCCATCCGGCCGAACCCGATGATCTCGACCAGCCACGCGACCACCCGGGCCAGCATCCCGATCGACAGCCCCCAGAGCAGGTCGATCGGCCGGAATCGCAGCCCGAGGTCGCGCACCAGCGACCCGGTTCCGTGCCGGAACACGGCCACCAGTACCAACACGGCGAACGGCGCCCACACGGCCAGGTACGACAGCAGCACCCCGGCCTGGGGGGCCGTGACCCGCGGGCTCACCACCAGAACGAGCAGGATGGCGAGGACGACGCCCACCGCGGCATCCGTCAGCCACGACCGGTGAACCGGCCGGCGTGCGACGCCGACGGCGGATGCCGCGGTGGGCGTCGCGCCCGGTGCATGAGTCATCCTGCAAAACTATCGCGCCGCGGCCAAGGACCGTGGCGCAGCGCGGACGAGCCCGATTTCTACCCAAAACCGGAAAAACCTTTGACAAAATGAAAATCTTCATTATATTTAGGTAATTCCACAACGGCGAAGGAGCTCGGGATGACTGAAACCGCTAACGGTGCCGAATCGGCATCCGTCAACGGGCTTCTGCTCACCGTCGGCCACCAGGTCCGCGCGCTGCGGAAGGACAAGAACCTCACGCTGACCCAGTTGGCCGATGATGCCGGACTCAGTCCAGCCATCGTAAGCCAGATTGAGCGCGGATTGGCGAACCCCTCGTTCACCACCCTCGCCCAGCTGGCGCACGCGCTGGAGATTCCGGTCGGCCGCTTCTTCATCGGGCACGATGAGACGAAGTCACCCGTCGTGCGCAAGAACGAACGCCGGAACCTGCGGGGCATCGCCCGCAAGTCTCTGGGGGAAGCAGCGTACGAGCTGCTCACTCCCGACCTGAACGGCGCCCTCGAAGCCCAGTGGATTGTGAGTCCCCCCGGTCACGACACCAGTGACACCCCCTTTCGTCATGGCGGTGAAGAGTTCGGCATCGTCATTTCCGGCACCAAAGACGTCTACCTCGACGGGGAGCGACACACCCTCGAAGCCGGCGACAGCATCACGTTCGACTCCACCATTCCGCACTGGTTCACCAACCACTACGAAGAGACCTGCGTAGCAATCTGGGTGAACACACCCCCCACCTGGTGACACGAGCTGCCGGCTAGGCAGCTGGTCCGCCGACCCTCTCCGTCGTCGCGCCTCGCGCGGTCGACGTCGATGCGCCGCACCCACACACACGCACGCCACGAGAAGTGAAGGATTCAGATGCTCGACACTGCCGTTGAAACGAATGCTCGCCCAACCCGCCTTACTCCCGAGGTCCGCCGCGGGCTCCTCGGCCTGGGACTGGGAAACACCCTCGAATGGTACGACTGGATGATCTTCGGCCTCCTGTCGACCTTCATCGGGCCGAAATTCTTCCCCGACCACGACCCGCTCGCCGCCACGCTCTCCGCCCTGGCCGTCTTCGCCGTCGGGTTCGCGTTCCGCCCGCTCGGCGGAATCCTGCTCGGCACCCTCGCCGACCGCATCGGCCGTCGCCGGGTCATGCTGCTGTCGATCTACATGATGGCCATCAGCACGATCGTCATCGCGATCTCCCCCACCTATGACCAGATCGGCGTCTGGGCCGGGCTCATCCTGCTGGTCTGCCGCGTCGTGCAGGGCCTGTCCACCGGCGTCGAGGCGCCGCTGTCCACCGCCCACGCGGTCGAGCTCGCCCCGGCCGGCCGGGAAGGCCTCGTCGCCGGCATCATCTCGTCCTACGTGAACATCGGCATCCTGCTCGCCTCGCTGGTCAGTTTCCTGTGCAGCCTGGTGATCGGCGGCGAAGCCATGGGCGAGTGGGGCTGGCGGGTGCCGTTCATCATCGGCGGCCTCTTCGCCTTCGTCGTGATCTACCTCCGACGCACCCTGCCGGAGACGATGACAACGGATGAGCTGGCCGACTCGTCGTCCAAGTCCATCTGGCTCGATGTGCGCAAGCACTGGCTCAGCATCCTCGCGATCATCTTCGTGGTCGGCGCCGTGCAGGCCTACAACTACGCCTGGAACGTCGGCCTCCCGAGCGCCGCCCGCGGCAACTTCAAGGAAGACCCCACATCGGTCTTCGCCCTCACCACCATCCTCGGTGTGATCCTGGTCATCGGCAGCTACATCATCGGCAAGGTCGTCGACGGCCGCCCGCTGTCGCGCTGGTTCGTCGTCACCCGCCTGCTCGCCATCCCGTCCGTGTTCCTGATGCTGCTCTACGTCTCCCCTGGCATCGGCGGATTCGCGGCCGTGCTGCTTGGCGGGTCCATCGTGCTCGTGCTCAACATGACCCTCTACAACGTCATCAGCACCTCGCTGATGCCCAAGGCCAGCCGTGGCACCGGGGTCGCCCTCGGCTACGGCATCGGCGTCGCCGTCTTCGGCGGCACCGCCTCCTACCTGCTGGTCTGGCTTCAGTCCATCGGCGCCGACTGGGTGTTCCCGGTCTACGTGGCCGTGCTGTCGCTGCTCAGCGTCGTGTTCTACCTGCTCGCTCGCCGTTTCAACGGCATCTTCGTCGGAAAGTAAGGAACCACCGTGACCTCGTTAGACCTCCGCACCACCACAGCCGATTTGAAGGCACCCGTCATCTCCCACTCCGACATCCTGGTCGTGGGCGGTGGACCGGCCGGCGTCGCCGCCGCGGTCACCGCCGCCCGCACCGGGGCCAAGGTCACCCTCCTCGAGCGCTACTCGGCGCTCGGGGGGCTGGCCGCCGGCGGCATGGTGCTGGTGCTTGACGACATGATCAACGGCCAGGAGATCACGGTCACGGGCATCGTCTCCGAGTACGTCGAACGGCTGGAGACCCTGGGCCTCGCGGTCGTCGCACCGGAGGACGACCGCCACGCCTCCACCGACACCTGGAACAAGTGGGGCCGCTTCGGCCTGTTCGACTTCCACTCCCACAGCAACCCGAAGCCGATCTGCTACGCCGCGGCCTTCGACCCCGACGGCTGGAAGCGCGTCTCCAACGACCTGGTGCGCGAAGCCGGCGTCACCCTGCGACTGCACTCCTGGTTCTCCCGGCCGATCGTCGACAATGGCGTGATGAAGGGCGTCATCTGCGAGACCAAGGCCGGTCCGCAGGCGTTCACCGCCGACATCGTCATCGACACCACCGGCGACATCGACGTCGCCTCCCGCGCCGGCGCCAGCTACGTGCAGGACAACTACCTCACCACCCTGGTCTTCCGCCTCGGCGGCGTCGACACCGTCGCAGCGGAGAAGTTCGAGCAGGAGAACCCGAAGGAGGCGCGCGCGATCAACCGCAAGATCAAGCGGATGCTCGGCGGCGCCTGGGAACTGTGGTGGCTGAAGACCCCGATCCCCGGCATGGTCTGGTGCAACGCCCCGCACCTCACCGGCTACAACGGCGTCGACCCCGAAGACATGACCCGCGCCGAGTTCGACGCCCGCGACCGCATCTCCGAGTCCGTCGACTACGTCAAGGCAAACCTGCCCGGCTTCGAGAACTGCTACATCGTCGACGTCGCCCAGCAGATGGGCGTGCGCCAGACCCGCCTGCTCGAGGGGGAGTACGTGATGACGAAGGACGACGTCACCTCGCGCCGGCACTTCGCCGACTCGGTGGCCCGCGGCCGCGACTACTACTACCCGTACCGGTCGCTGCTGCCCAAGGAGGTGGACCAGCTGCTCGTGGCCGGCCGCCACTACTCGGCCACACCGGATGCGCAGAAGATGTCCCGCGAGATCCCGCCCTGCATGGCCATGGGCCAGGCGGTCGGTGCGGCGGCCGCGATCGCGCTTGACCAGAACATCCTGGTGCGCGAGGTCGACGCCCGCGACATCCAGCGCCAGATGCACCTGAACGGCGCCGACCCGGGAGACGTGCCCTCGGCCAACGCGACCATCGACGAGGAAGCGCTGGTGGTGGCATGACCGACACGCTGACTGCGCCGGAAACAACGGCAACCGCACCGGAGGCATCCGCTGAAACCGACGCCGTGACCCCGATGCCGCTCGCCGGAATCAAGGTCGTCGACTTCACCCAGGTGTACATGGGGCCGAGCGCCACCCAGATGCTCGGCGACTACGGCGCCGAGATCATCAAGGTCGAGCGACCCGGCTTCGGCGACATCTCGCGCAACTCCTTCCCCGACAAGGACGGCCAGGACAACCCGATCTTCCTGTCGATCAACCGCAACAAGCGCAGCCTCTCCATCGACTCCCGGAAGCCAGAGGGCCGCGAGGTGCTCTACCGGCTGATCCGGGACGCCGACGTGGTGGTGTCCAACTTCCGCAACGGCGTGATGGAGCGGATGGGCTTCGGCTACGACGACCTGAAAGAGGCCAACCCGCGCCTGATCTGGGCCTCCGGCACCGGCTTCGGCGACGTCGGCCCGTACGCCTCAAAGGGCGGGCAGGACGTCATCGCCCAGTCCTACTCCGGCGTGATGTGGCGCCGGGAAGCGGATGACGCGCCGCTCTCGACCTACTCCACCTCGCTCTGCGACTACACCACCGGCATGCACCTGATGCAGGGCATCCTGCTGGCGCTCCGCACCCGCGACGCCTCGGGTGTCGGCCAGAAGGTGGAGGTCACCATGTGGGACTCGATGCTCCACATGCAGATGCAGGAAGCCTGCATGCAACTGAACCGCGGCTACGAGGTCAACTGGGGGCAGATGCCGCTGTCCGGTGTCTTCGCCACCACGGACGGCGCGGTCACCATGGTCGGCGGCTTCACCGAGGACCCGCTCCGCCACATCTCCGCGGCGCTCGAACTCGACGAGAACCTCGGCGAGCGCCCCGAATACGCCACCCTCGACCTCCAGTTCGCCAACAAGCCGGCGCTGCAGGAGACCTTCCGGGCGGCGTTCGCCTCCAACACCACCGCCCACTGGGTGGAGCGGCTCGAGGCGGAGGGCGTGCTGAACGCGCCGGTGCACTCGCTCGCGCAGGCACTGGATGACGAGCAGACCGCCGCGAACCGCATGATCGTGGAGGCCCCGCATCCGTCGGTCGGCACGGTCAGGATGCTGAACGCGCCGATCCGGCTTTCGGCCACCCCGCCGTCTGTGCGCCGGAGCGCCCCGCGCCTCGGTGAGCACAACGTGGAGGTGCTGCTCGAGAACGGCTACGACGCCGAGACCATCGCCCACCTGCAGGAGTTGGGAGTGCTTCGATGACGATCACAACGGATGCCGCAGCCCGCGTCGCAGTTGAGCCACGCGACGAGGTGGTACTCGTCATCGAGAACCACGTCGCCACCGTCACCATCGACCGTTCGCACGTCATGAACGCGGTCGATGAGGCGACTCACGCCAGGCTCAATGAGATCTGGGACCAGATCGAGCGCGACCCGGAGGTGCGCGTCGTCGTGCTCACCGGTGCCGGGGAGCGCTCGTTCTGCGTTGGGGCCGACATGTCGGCTGCCGGTGTCGCCAAGACCGGCCTCGAGTACTGGGCCGACCTTGACCCGAACGGGTTCGGCGGGCTCAGCCTTCGCACCACGCTCGACGTGCCCGTGATCGCGCGGGTCAACGGCTACGCCCTCGGCGGCGGCATGGAGATGGTGCTCGGCTCCGACATCGTCGTGGCCGCCGACACCGCCCAGTTCGGGCTGACCGAGCCCCGGGTCGGCCGGCTCGCCCTCGACGGCGGAATCACCCAGCTGGTGCGCCGGGTGCCGTACAACCAGGCGATGGGCCTGCTCCTCACCGGGCGCAAGGCGCCGGCCGCTGAGATGCAGGGGATGGGCCTGGTCAACGAGGTCGTGCCCGCCGCCGAGCTCGACGCCGCCGTGCAGCGCTGGGTCGACCAGATCCTCGCGTGCGCCCCCACCTCGGTGCGGGCGGTGAAGCAGATGGTGACCCAGACCGCGCACCTGTCGTCGCAGGACGCCCGCGCCGTGCGGTTGCCGGCATTGATGAACGCCCTCGACAGCGCCGACTCCGCCGAGGGTGTGCGCGCCTTCCAGGAGAAGCGCAGACCGGAATGGCCCGGCAAGTGACGGAAGGAAACTCGATGGTGAACCCGCAACCGGTGAGCCCCGGAGTGTGGGGCGTCGTCGCCACCCCGTTCCAGGGCAGCACCCAGGGCCTGGACGAGGGCAGCCTCGCCACCCTGGTCGAACACTACGAGGCCATCGGCGTGACCGGCCTCACCGTGCTCGGGGTCTTCGGCGAAGCCGCGGCGCTCTCCAGCGCCGAGCGGGGCGTGGTGCTCGAGGTCGTCACGGAGTCGACCACCCTGCAGCTCATTGTCGGCATCACCGCGCTCGCCACCCAGCCGGCGATCGAGGAGGTCCGCGCCGCGCAGGCCGTGGCCGGCGACCGTATCGCCGCCGTCATGGTGCAGGCCAACTCCGCCAACCCGGCCGTGGTCATCGCGCACCTGCGCGCGATCCACCAGGCCACCGGCGCCAACGTCGTGCTGCAGGACTACCCGCTGGCCAGCGGAGTCTCGATTCCGACGCCGGCCGTCATCGCCGTCGCCACCGCGTGCGACTTCGTCGTGGCCATCAAGGCCGAGGCGCCGCCGACCTCCGTCGCCGTCGCCCAGCTCACCGCCGGCCTCGGCATCCCGGTGTTCGGCGGGCTCGGCGGCCAGGGCCTGCTGGACGAACTGGTCTCCGGCGCGGCCGGCGCCATGACCGGCTTCTCCTACCCGGAGGCCCTCATCGCCTGCGTGCGGGCCTGGCAGGACAGCGGATACGAGGCGGCTCGCGACGCCCTGCTGCCGTACCTGCCCCTGATCAATTTCGAACAACAGGCGAAGGTCGCCCTGCCGCTGCGGAAGGAACTGCTCCGCCAGCGCGGGCTGGTCAAGGAGTCCGGCGTGCGCGCTCCCGCCGCCACCTTCCCGGAGAGCCTGCGCCCGGCGATGCTGGCGCACCTGCGTGAAGCTGAAGCTGCAGCGCACGAAGCAAGCGCACCCACCACCGAGAAAGTGAGGGTCTGATGGACCTCGGAATCCGCGGCAAGACCGCCCTCGTCGCCGCCTCCACCGGCGGCCTCGGCCTGGCCACCGCCACCGCCCTGGCGGCCGAGGGAGCCGACGTCGTCATCACCGGCCGTCGCGCCGACGTCGCCGAGCAGGTGGCCGCACAGCTTCGCGCGGCCGGCGGCAGCGCCATCGGCGTCGCCGTCGACCTCACCGAGCCCGGCGGCCCGGCGTCCGCCGTTCTGGCCGCCACCGAAGCGTTCGGACCGGTCGACATCGTCGTGCTCAACGGTCCTGGGCCGAAGCCGAGTGCCGCCGCGGCGCTGACCGGCGACGACATCGCATCCGCTTTCGACCTGCTGGTCAAACCACAGCACGCCCTGGTCGCCGCGGTGCTGCCCGGCATGCGGGAGCGCCGGTGGGGGAGGATCCTCGCGATCGGGTCCAGCGGCATCGCCGCGCCGTTGCCGAACCTCGCGCTCTCCAACGCCGGGCGCGCCGCGCTCGCCGGCTACCTCAAGACCCTCGCCGCCGAAGTGGCGCTCGACGGGGTGACGGTGAACCTGCTGCTGCCCGGCCGCATCAACACCGAGCGGGTCGTCGCCATCGACGAAGCGGCAGCCAAGCGGCGCGGCAGCACTCTCGAGGCGATCCAGCAGGAGTCCCGCGCCACCATCCCCGCCAGGCGTTACGGCGATCCGGCCGAGTTCGGCTCCGCTGCCGCGTTCCTCTGCAGCGGCCCGGCCTCGTACATCACCGGCGTCGCCCTGCGCTGCGACGGCGGGCTCGTCCGCAGCCTGTAGCCGCACCCCTCAACTCTCGCCCCACGATCCAAAGGACCCTCGTGACCAACTCAGCAATCGCCCAGAACCTCATCAACGGTGAATGGCTCGGCGCCGCCGACACCCAGCGGATGAACCCGGCCCGCCCCGGCAAGCTCGCCGTGGTGTCCCCGAGCAGCAGCGCCGAGACCCTCGACCAGGCCATCTCCGCCGCCGTCGACGCACAGGTCGGCTGGGCCGAGATGCCGATGCCCGCCCGCGGCGCGATCCTCATCACCGCCGGCAACCTGCTGTTCGAACGCAAGCGCGCCATCGCCGAAGACCTCGTGCGCGAGGAGGGCAAGACCATCGCCGAAGCCCTCGGCGAGGTCGGCCGCGCCATCGACGTGCTCCGCTTCTTCGGCTCGCTCGGCTGGGCCCCCACCGGTGAGGTGCTGCCGAGCGGCACGCCAGACACCACCATCTACACCCGCCGCGAACCGCTCGGCGTGGTCGGCCTGATCACGCCGTGGAACTTCCCGATCGCCATTCCGGCGTGGAAGACCGCCCCGGCGCTGATCAGCGGCAACTCCGTCGTGCTGAAGCCGGCCGAGCTGACCCCGATGTCCGCCACCCACCTCGCTCGTGCGCTGGCCGACGCGGGACTCCCCGCCGGTGTGCTCAACATCGTGCACGGAAAGGGCCGCATCGTCGGCGACGCCCTGGCCCGTGACAACCGCGTGGCCGGCCTCTCGTTCACCGGTTCGACCGCTGTCGGCCTCGGCCTGCACCAGATCCTCTCCGAGCGTCGCGCCCGGGTCCAGCTGGAACTCGGTGGCAAGAACGGCGTGCTCGTGCTCGACGACGCCGACCCGCGGAAGGCCGCCAAAGTGGTCGCCGCCGGCGGATTCGGCCTCACCGGCCAGGCCTGCACGGCCACGTCACGGGTCTACTACACGCCCGGCATCCGCCAGGCATTCCTCGACGCGCTCGCCGAGGAGGCCGGCAACTTCGCACCCGGCGATGGCCTCGAGCACGACACCAAGATGGGCGTCGTCGTCAGCGACAACCAGTTCGCCCAGAACCAGGCTGCCGTGAACGGCGCCATCGGCCGCGGTGCGACCCGCCTGGTCGGGCGCCACGATGAGAACGGCCTGCGCTTCAGCCCCACCGTGCTCACCGACATCGCCCACGACGACGCCGCCGTGCGGGAAGAGATTTTCGGGCCGGTCGTCGCCGCCCTCGAAGTCGCCGACTACGAGGCGGGCCTGGCCGCGATCAACGACTCCCGATACGGGCTCACCGCCGGCATCTGCACCGACAGCCTCGCCACGTCCACCGACTTCGCCCGTCGCGCGCAGGCCGGCGTGATCAAGGTGAACCGGCCGACATCAGGCCTCGACCTCAACGTGCCGTTCGGCGGGGTCAAGGACTCGTCCACCAACACGTTCCGTGAGCAGGGTCGCACCGCCCTGGACTTCTTCACCTGGGGCAAGACCGTCTACACCGGAATCTAGGCAGCAGACAGATGGCTTTCGTGATCGCGCAACCCTGCGTGGATGTGATGGACCGCTCGTGCATTGACGCGTGCCCGGTCGACTGCATCTACGAGGGGGAGCGGTCATTGTACATCCACCCCGACGAGTGCATCGACTGCGGCGCCTGCGATCCCGTGTGCCCGGTCGAGGCGATCTACCACGCAGACGATGTGCCGGACCAGTGGGCCGAGTACACCCGCGCCAACGTCGAGTTCTTCGAGCTCGCCGCCGACCCGCCTCTCATCGCCGGCCTCGCGCCACAGAACCAGTCAGCATAGGAGCCCCACCATGGTCGATTTCAGCCTGACCGAATCGGATGTCGAACTCTACGAGGCAGCGCATGCCCTGTTGACGTCGGCGCACCACGTCGACCGCCATCGGGTGGCAGCCGCGATCCGCGGCGCCTCCGGGGAGATCTACCTCGGGCTGCACCTCGGGTCCAAGCGGGTCAGCATCTGCGCTGAGTCGAGCGCCGTGGCTAATGCGCGCATCGCGGGCGAGGACCAGCTGGCCTCGGTGGTGGCGGTGTGCATGAACGAGGCCGGCGAGCCGCAGGTCACCAACCCCTGTGGCGTGTGCCGCGAGCTGATGAGCACGTTCGGCCCCGCCATCACCGTGCTGGTCGACGTCGAGGGCACGGTGGCCAGGGCGCATCTTGCCGAACTGTTGCCGATGCCGTGGATGCGGGCCGCGGAGAACAGCTGGGCCGTTGGGGCGCCCCGGGTGGCGGGCACGCCGCTCGAGTAGAGCTCGGGCACAACGGCGAGCCCACGCGCTCCGCCGCGGTGCCCGAAAACATCAAGCCGGCTCGGAGACCGCCCGGCTCGTGATGTTGTGGCGCCGAATCAGCCGATCTGTGATCTTGTGGCGCAGCGGATGCACCGCGCGACGGGCTGCGTAACCTCGCGCCGACCGCGCCGCGCGGCCATGGGGCGCCCTAAGAAATAGCTATGGTTCAGCTGGGCGTTAGATGTGTGTTACCCCCCAGTAAGGGGGGCATTTGATGAGTTTCGATGGCATTTGGTGAGCGGTCTTCGCTAGCCTCCGAATCAACGCCCCGGGCACACCCAGCCGCGGTGGCGGCAACACAACTTGCACTACAACCCGAATTACTGCAGTCCGGCTTTGCCAGGCTGCAGCTCCGCGTAGAGACCCGAACTCTGCCCACCCGAGCCGACGTCTGAGTACCCTTTTCGACGCCGAAAACCCGCGTGACGCATGATTCTGGTCAGTAAGGATCATGATGTCGCTGCTTGCCCCCGCATCCGCTAATCGCCTCGCCACGTCGCTTCGACGCGGTGGAATCGCAACGGTGGCGGTAGCCGCCATGGTGGTGTCACTCCTCGGAGTTTCCCCCGCCTCCGCCATTCCGATCGCCGAGATACCGGGCAACCCAGCGGACTGGGCGTCGACACCGTATTCGCCGCTTCCGGCGGCGGAGGTCAAGGCGCCCGGCAATGCGCTCTCGCTCGACTTTGACGGAGCGCAGGGCGGGATACCCGACGCCGCCGACGCCGGAACCGGGTTCACCATGGTGCAGCCGTCGACATCCGACTCCACCTGGTACCTGCCCCAGAACCTCGCCGTCGTCAACGGCAAACTCAACATCACCACCACCAAGGGCATCGCCTACCTGCAGAACGACCCGGCAGCCGGAAACGGAGCCACCCGGAACCAGCAGGACAACACGCTCGGCACCGGGCTCGCGGCCACCGGCAAGACCCTGCGGCTGACCACTACCCTCAACAGCCCGACCGGGGCGTTCAACGCAGCGCAGGGCGGCCTGTGGTTCGGCCCCAACGACGACAACTTCATCAAGGTGGTCCTGGCGTCACCCGGGACCACAGCTGCAGCCCCGGCCCGCCAGCTCCAGATTTCTCGCGAAGTCGCCGGCCTCTCGCCAAGCGTCGCTGCCTACCAGATCAACGTCGACACGACCACCGCCACCGTTCCGAACGGCGCAGTCGTCACACTGGTTCTCGACATCAACTCAGCCACCCTGAAAGCGACCGGCTCGTACCGGATCGGCACCGGCTCGCTGAGCCCGATCGGCACCCTCGACATCCCAGCCAACTTCATCGACGGATCCCTCCTCACCGGCACGCCGATCCCGGGTGTCGACTCGTTCGGCGGCATCTTCGCGACGAAGCGCAACATGACCGACGCCACACCACTCGTGTACTCCTTCGACTCCTTCGGGGTCGCGGAGATCGACAACGTGCCCCCGGCGGCCCCCGCCAACCTCCTGACCGCGCCGACCTCGGCCGGAATCGACATCGGCTGGCAGGCATCGCCCGACGCGGACGTGGCCGGCTACCGCGTCTACCGCTCCGCCACGTCTCCGGTCAGCACAACGGGCCCCCCGGTGTCCGGCGCCGCGCTCCTCGCCGACACCACCTTCACCGACACCACGACCTTCATCGGCAGCAACTACCGCTACGCGGTCGTCGCCGTTGACACCTCCGGCAACGTGTCCGCGGCAACCGAATCAGCGGTCGCCACCCCGCCAGCCCCGGAAGGCACCCTGGTCACGAAGATCAACTTCTCCACGGCGACCGGGCCGACCGTCCCCGGCTACACGAATGACTCGGGCCTCGCCTACAACGCCGGTCGCGGCTTCGGCTGGATCACCGCCGACGACAAGACCCCGTTCGACTTCTCCCTGAACGGGCGGGTACGCACCAACGCCGGAGTCACCACCGACCCGCGCCTCGCCTCGGTGATGCACATGCAGTACGGCGACATCCCCACCGGCACCGCAGCCAACGGCGTCATCTCCGAAGAAGGCGTCTGGGAATACGCCGTTCCGAACGGCCAGTACGCCGTCGTCGTCGCAGCCGGCGACTCGTCAGCCGGAAACTACGACAGCACTTATGTGCTGCGGGTCGAGGGCACTCCAACGGCTTCCCCCTTCGTGGGTTCTGCGGCGCGTGAGTACGACGAATCCGTCGCCACGGTGAATGTCACCGACGGAAAGCTGACGATCGACGCCGTGGGAGGCACGAACACCAAGATCAACTACGCCGAGATCTACCAGCTCGCAGTGGCTCCGCCGCCCGCGCCGACGGGTCTCACCGTCGCCCTCACCACCCCCGCCACGGTCGACCTGGCCTGGCAGGGCGTCGGTGGCGCCATCGGGTACAACGTGTTCCGCGGCACCACGGCGGATGTCGACACCACCGGGAGCGCACTCAACACCGCACCGCTGACCACGACGGCGTACACCGACACCAGCGCCACCGCCGGCACCACCTACTACTACGTGGTCGTGGCGCTCGGCAACGGATCACCGGCCTCCGCCGCATCCGCCCCGGCCAGCATCGCGATCCCCGCCGCACCCGAAGCCCCGGCCGCCCCGACGAACGTGTCAGGAAGCGTCAACACCGCCGACAAGTCCCTCCTCAGCTGGGACGCCGTCGCCGGATCAGCCGGCTACAACGTGTTCCGCGGCTCGTCCGCGAACGTCGCGGTCAACGGCACCCCGCTCAACGGAGCGACCCCGGTCGCCGGTCTCTCCTACACGGACACGACCGTGCAGCCCGGAACCACCTACTTCTACGTCGTAGTCGCCCTCGGCTCCGCCGGCCTCAACTCCGCCGCATCGGCGGCCGTGCGCGTCGACATCCCCGACGAGCCCGTCATCCCCGGCGCCTGCCTCAGCACGGAGTGGTCGGTCAACTACTTCGTCGGCACGTCGCTCGGCGGCACGCCGATCGTCACGGACTGCGTGAGCAACGTGAACCAGGCGTTCCCCTCGGGGAGCGGCCCAGCAGGAGTGGGGTCCGGCATCTACTCGGCTCGCTTCACGAAGACCATCAACGACGGCGCGGGCGCCTACACCTTCACTGCCCTGAGCGATGACGGCGTTCGCGTTCTCGTCGACGGCACGTCGGTGATCGACGCCTGGTACGGCCAGAGCGGCGACATCGCACGCACCGGCGCGGTCAACCTGACCGACGGCCCACACACGGTCGTCGTCGAGTACTACCAGGGTTGGGGCGACGCCAAGATCGTCGTCGACTACACCAAGGTCGTCTCCGCCTGCACCACCTCCGAGTGGTCGGTCGACTACTTCTCCGGAACCTCGCTCGCCGGGCTCCCGGTCGTGACGGACTGCGTGTCCGACATCAACCAGACCTATGCCGCCGGCTCCGGTCCCGACGGAGTCGGTTCGAGCATCTACTCGGCACGGTTCACCACGACCATCGACGACGGCGCCGGAACCTACTCCTTCACGGCCAGAAGCGACGACGGCGTGCGGGTCTTCGTTGACGGCGCCGCCGTGATCGACTCCTGGTTCGGACAGAGCGGCGACGTCCAGCGCACCGGCACAGTCACCCTGGCCGAGGGCCCGCACACGGTCGTGGTCGAGTACTACCAGGGCTGGGGCGACGCCAAGATCATCGTGGACTACAGCAAAGTCGTCTCCGGCTGCAGCACGTCGGAGTGGTCGGTCGACTACTTCGCGGGGACATCGCTGGCCGGCTCCGCGGTGAAGTCCGACTGTTTCGCCGACCTCAGCCAGACGTTCAACGACGGTGAGGGACCAGACGGCGTCGGGTCGGGCATCTACTCGGCCCGGTTCGTCAAGACCATCAACGAGGGCGCGGGCGCATACACGTTCAGCGCCCGAAGCGACGACGGTGTGCGTGTCTACGTCGACGGAGCCCTCGTCATCGACGAGTGGTACGGCCAAAGCGGCAACGTCACCCACACCGGCATGGTCACCCTGACCGACGGCCCGCACATCATCCTGGTGGAGTACTACCAGGGCTGGGGCGGGGCGAAGATCATCGTCGACTACCACAAGGTCGTGAGCGGATGCACCGCCGCGGAATGGTCGGTGGACTACTTCGCCGGTACGTCGCTCTCCGGTCTCCCCGTGGTCTCCGACTGCGCCAGCCGGGTCAACCAGGCCTACGCATCCGGTTCAGGCCCGGCCGGTGTCGGCTCCGGCATCTACTCGGCACGTTTCACCAAGACCATCAACGAAGGCTCCGGCGACTACACGTTCACCGCAACCAGCGACGACGGCGTGCGCGTGTACGTTGACGGCACAGTTGTCATCGACGCCTGGTACGGCCAGAGCGGCGACGTGACCCACACCGGCTTCGCCACCTTGACCGGCGGACCGCACATCGTGGTCGTCGAGTACTACCAGGGTTGGGGCGACGCAAAGATCATCGTCGACTACAACAAGGCCGGCGCCGACGTCGAGGCGCCAGCCGCGCCGACCGGAGCCGTCGCCTCACCGGTCAACGCGACGATCCGCCTCGACTGGACGCCCAGCACGTCAAGCGACACCACCGGGTACCGCGTCTACCGGGGAACCACTCCCGGTGTCACCGCGACCGGCACGCCGAAGTCTGGAACCACCCTCCTCACCCAGCCGTTCTACGTCGACGCCAGCGTCACCTCCGGCACCACCTACTACTACGTGGTGACGGCTGTTGACGCGGCCGGCAACGAATCAGCGGTGTCCAATGAGGCACCGGGGCTCTACTCGGTGACCCCGGACACCGAGGCGCCCGCAGCTGCGACAGCGCTGGCGGCAGTGGCCGGAAACGCATCGGTCCAACTCACCTGGGTCGCCTCCGCCTCCGCCGACACCATCGGCTACCGGGTCTACCGCGCCCTCGAGCCGGCCGTCCGGATCGGTGGGACTGTCGTCTCCGGCGCCGCACCGGTCGCGGGCGTCTCATTCACCGACCCCACGGTCGCCAACGGCACGACCTACTTCTACGCCGTCACCGCCGTCGACCTCGCCGGCAACGAATCAGCCGGCTCCAACGAAGTCGTTGCGGTGCCGCAGGTTCCGAACAACACCAACATCAAGGTGGACTTCACCGCCACGAATGCGGTACCGGCGGCCGGGTATGTGGCCGACTGGGGCCAGGCCTACGGAGTCCGGTCCAGCCCGAACCAGGGCGCCGGCCTCTCCTACGGCTGGCGTGACGTGGACGGCCACGACCTCAGCCTCGTCACGAACGGACGCGAGCGTGGCCGGGCCGGCGTCGACAAGCGGCTCGACTCGATCGTGCACATGCAGTACGGCGACGCCAACGGCGGGACCGGAACCGCCGGCATCAAGACCGAAGGGGTGTGGGAGCTCGCCGTTCCCGACGGCCTCTACACCGTGACCGTCGGGGTCGGCGACGAGCCCGGTGCCGAGAACGCCTACGACTCCACGCACGTGATCAACGTTGAAGGGTCGGTGGGAATCGAATCCTTCATCGGACGGGCGGCAGCAGAGTTCACGACCGTGACGACGACCGTCGGCGTGTGGGACGGCCGGCTGACCATCGACGCCCGCGGCGGCACCAACACCAAGATCGGCTACGTCGACGTCGTCGCCATCCCCCGTGCGCCGCACGTGGACACCGTCCTCCCCGACAACCGCACCACCGACCACGACGTGAACGCCGGAGTCTCGGCGACGATCCGCGTGCCATACGCCGGGTTCGGCGTCGACGCCGGCACCCTGCCGGGCAACGTGCACCTGTACGAGCTGCCCGGCGGCACCGAAGTTCCGACAACGGTCGGGAGCTCCGGCGGCAACGACGTCATCTCCCTCGCGCCCGACAACCCGCTCAAGCCGAGCACCAGCTACCGCTTTGTCGTGACCGGCGGCGTGCACGACAACCGCGGCGCGGCCTTCGTGCCCTTCACCTCGGTGTTCACCACCGGGACCGGCGTCGTGGAAGGCGGAGCCGGATTCACCCCCCTGACCAACATCGCCTTCGACAAGGTGGAGCTCCCCATCGGCGCCGGCAAGTACTGGGCGTCCTTCGCCTTCGGCCCCGACGGCAAGCTCTACGGCACCACGATCGGCCAGGGCCTGTTCCGCATGACGGTCAACGCCGATGGCACGCTCTCCAACCTGGAGAACCTGGGCTACCCCGGTATGGCGATGGTCGGGCTCGTCTTCGACAAGACCGCGACGGCCGGGAACCTCAAGCTGTGGGTCACCACGACCACCGCCAACTTCAATGAGTCCGGCCAATGGGTGAGCGGCATCAGCCTGCTCACCGGAGCCAACCTCGAGACCCGCCGCCAGGTGTTCAGCGAACTGCCTCGCTCGCTCTCCGATCACCTGACGAACTCGATGACCTACGGGCCCGATGGCCGCATCTACTTCCAGCAGGGCTCCAACCAGGCCTCCGGCGATCTCGACAACGCGTGGGGCCAGCGCGGCGAGCAACTCCTCACCGCCGCAACCCTGGTGTTCGACCCGAATAACAGCCAGGTCGCCGCGGCGGCAGCCGGTGGCGGCGCGATCAGCGTGAAGACCGCGCAGGGCGGAACCTACAACCCGTACGCTCCCGGGGCGCCACTCAAGCTCTACGCCACCGGGATCCGCAACGCCTATGACCTCGTCTGGCACTCCAACGGCCACCTCTACGTGGCCACCAACGGCACCGCCGGCGGTGCGAACACACCCGGCGTGACCGCCAACGCCAATGGCACGTTCACCCGCGTGGCGGCACCGGGAATCCCCGGGTTCTCCACGGTGAACGGCGAGGACGTGACAGCACAGTGTGTCGCGCGCAACTACACCGGCGGTTCAGTGCCGGCCGTCGGCAACCAGCCGACCCAGCGCGACCTGCTCTTCGATGTGGTCGAGGGCGGCTACTACGGCCACCCGAACCCCACCCGCTGCGAGTGGGTGCTCAACGAGGGCAACGACCCGGCCAAGCCGCCGCTGTCGCCCGGGCAAGGTGGATCGAAGTACCCGGTCGGCGTGAAAGCAGACCCGAACTACCGGGGAATCGCCTACGACTACGAGTTCAACAAGTCACCCAACGGTTCGCTCGAGTACAAGAGTGAGACATTCGGCGGCCAGCTCAAGGGCCGGCTCGTCACCACCCGATTCTCGAACAACAACGACCTGATCTTCCTGCAGCCCGATGCGGCCACCGGCAAGATCCTGGGCGGCCAGATCGAGACCGGCATCACCGGTGTGCCCAACACGACCATGCAGGGCGTCGGCGGATTCAACGACCCGCTCGAGGTCGTCGAAGACACCAAGAACGGCAACCTGTACGTCAACCAGTACGACCGCAGCGGCAACAGCCAGAAGCTCTACCTGCTCCGCGTACCGGCCAGCCAGCAGGCCGCCAAGATCTCGACGTCCCACGACGAGATGATCTTCTCCGGGGTCAGGAACACCACCTCGGCCATCAAGAGCATCACCGTCACCAACGGCAGCAGTGACCAGGTCACCCTGACCGCCGCCCTCGGCGGAGCCAACGCCGGCGATTTCTCGGTCGTCTCCGGGAACGGCGCCACCCTCGCGGCCGGGGCCAGCACCACGGTCGGGCTGAGGTTCAACCCCGGCAGCACCGTCGGGCAGCGGCAGGCGCAGCTGACCCTCTCGGCCGGCACCTCCTCGGTGACGGTGGGCGTCTACGGCCTGACCATGCTCGGCATCGAAGGTTCAAACGAACCCACGTTGCAGAACGTGCTCGGCACGCTCGGCTACAACGTCAATGTCGGCTGGAGCAACCTTGAGGGCGGAGTCGCCCCGACCGCGAAGGGCGACGAGGTACTCGAGCCGCTGTTCGTGAAGAGCGGGACCGCCTCGGTCACCATGACCCCGATCGCCTTCTACGCGCCGAACGAGAACATCCCGTTCGGCTGGTACACCGGCGACGGCACCGCGGCCAACCAGCACCAGGTCGGCCAGATCTCGTCGGCGGGTTACCAGTCCCTTCTTCCCCCGACGTCGTCGGGAAGCATGACGAGCTTCAACCCGGGCAGCGAGACGTTCGGCCTGTACTACCACTCGAACGTCTTCTCCCGCACCGGATTCACCGAGGACCGCCTGAACACCGGCATCGCCCACCGTGCCCGTGTATACCCGGCCAAGAATCGGGCCGGCACCCTCCTGCCGAACACGTACATCATCGCGTTCGAAGACGCCAGCAACGGCGACTACCAGGACTACCTGTTCGTCGCGACCGGCCTGAAGCCGGTCACCGACACCGGTTCGATCGACGGGGCGGTGAAGGTCGACTTCACCACGGCAGCCGGCGACCTCGCGGCGGGCTACCTCCGCGACTTCGGTCAGGCGTACGGACCGCGCACCCGGCCCGACCAGGGCAGCGGCCTCACCTTCGGCTGGAAGGACCAGGTCACGGAGAACAACCTCGACCTGTCGGTCGGAGGAACCACCCCGGGCAACGGGCGTGATCGAGGCACCGTCCAGCCTGATGTACGTCTGGACAGCTTCATGCACATGCAGTCGGCGGACGTCGCCGGAACCTTCAACGGCATCGTCAGCCGTGCCTTCTGGGAGCTGGCGCTTCCGAACGGCGACTACACGGTCACGGTCGGCGTCGGAGATCCGCAACCATCGACATCCGATCCCGAGATCCACCAGATCAACCTGGAGAGCACCCCGCTGATCAACCTGTTCACCCCGACCGGTGCGATCGGCACCGCCACCCGGCACAAAACCGCCACCGCTACGGTGACCGTCACGGACGGCGCGCTGACCGTGGACGCGATCGGGGGCAAGAACACCAAGATCGGCTACATCGACGTGGTGCCGGTCACCGGCGGGCCCGTCAATGACGACCCGACGGATGGCGCCCAGGTCAAGGTGAACTTCCAGACCACGGCGGCTCCGACACCCGCCGGCTGGACCGCCGAGACCGGCACGGCCTACTCAGCCGCTCGCGGTTACGGCTGGCTGAACGCCGCCACCGGCCAGCCCGCCGACCGCTCTGCCGCTACCCGCCTCCGCACGGCTCCGACGTCGGGAATCGCCTTCCCCGCCGACCCGCTGCTGCAGAGCTTCGCCTTCCTCGACAACGCGAGCCAGCCGACCTACACGAACGGCACCTGGGAATACGACGTTCCCAACGGCGTGTACTCGGTGGCCGTCTCGGTCGGCGACGCCGGCTTCATCGACTCGACCCACGGCGTCAGCGCGGAAGGCCAGCCGGTTGTCGCCGGGTTCGTGCCCACCGGCACGACGCCGTTCCAGACCGGTGTGCGCACCGTGACGGTGAGCGACGGCAAGCTGACCATCACCAACAACGGCACCAACACCAAGATCAACTGGGTGTCCATCAAGGGCGACGGCCTGGACGGGCCGCCCGCCCAGCCGCAGACGAAGATCAACTTCCAGCCGGCGGCATCCGCCGTGCCGAGCGGATGGCAGGCCGACACCGGCCAGGCGTTCTCCGCAGCGAAGGGCTATGGCTGGCTGATCGACGGGGTGCCGGCCGACCGGTCGGTCGCCACCCGGGATCGCACCACCGCGGCCTCCGGCATCGCATTCCCGACCGGGGACCGCCTGCGCCAGACCCTGATCATCACGCAGGCGATGACCACCAGCGGCACCATTCCCGCCGGGGGCACAGACGGGACCTGGGAGTACGCCATCGCCAACGGCACCTACACGGTGGCCGTCTCGGTCGGTGACGCCGGCTTCCTGGACTCAATCCACGGCATCAAGGCGGAGAACACCCCGCTGATCACCGATTTCGCACCGACCGGCACCACGCCGTTCGCCACCGGCTCCGCGACCGTGAATGTGTCAGACGGAAAGCTGACGCTGACCCCCACCGGGGTCAACACGAAGCTGAACTGGATCACCATCGCCGGCGCAAGCCTGTCGGCACCGGCCATCACGATCCAGGCCAACGGCGCCGACGTCGGAACCGCCTTCAGCGGGGGCGCGGCCAACGTGACGATCGCGGCATCCGTCGCCGGTGGTGCCACCCTCGCGTCCCTGACGTACCGCCTGGACGCGGGAGCCGAGACGGCATACACGTCCCCGCTCGTGCTGAACACGGTCGGCACCCACACCCTCGCGGTGACCGCCACCGACAACGGGGGGCGCCAGACCGTGCGTGAAGTGCAGTTCGAGATCCTCAACATCGGCGGCACGCTCACCCTGCGCAACCAGGGCGCCACCCGCCAGGGCACCGAGGTCGTCCCCGGCTTCTACGAGGACACGCTCGTGATGCACCGGATCAACGCCGGCAAGACCACCCACACCACCACCGAGACCGCGACGGTGAACCTCGGCAACACCGGAACCAAGGACCTCCGCATCACGTCCCTGGCCCTCGGCGGAACCAGCCCCACCCAGTTCGAGCTGGTCACCCCACCGGCCCTGCCACTGGTGATCCCACCGGGAGGCGTCGTACCGCTGACCGCGAAGTTCATCGCCACGAGCGGCGCCAAGGGAGTGCGGAGCGCGACCATCACCGTGGCCTCCAGCGACCCGGCAAAGGCCATGACCACGGTGAACCTGCGCGGCGGCTACATGCCCAGCCCGGAGGGCACCAATGAGCTGACCCTTCCGCAGATCATCAGCCTGTTCGACATGACGACGAACGTCGGGCCGCTCTCTGACGGTGGCCTCGGCAACGGCTCCGAGAACCAGGGTTCACCGCTGAACGGCGAAGAGGTGCGGTCCGGCCAGTGGAAGCGCCTCGACCCGTCGAAGCCGGTGCAGGCGCGCCAGCTCGCGGCGTTCCACGGATGCTGCACGGCGACCGAGACGATCAACATCAACGGGGCGAGCTCCACTCACAACCCCGCCTGGGGACAGTCGGTCCTGCCGCTGAACAACGCACTCAGCGGACCGACGCAGCTGAGCACCAACCCCACCGGCAACTTCAACATCACCGTCGCGGGCCAGAACACCAACAACGCCACCTTCATGGCGGTGAAGACGTTCCCGGTCCGGGACCGGAACGGGGCGATCGTGCCCGGCTCCTGGCTCGCCGTTCACGACTACATCGACCACCCCAACCAGTGCGGCACCGGGCCGACGAACTGCGACTTCCAGGACAACGTGTACCTCGTGACGAACGTGCTGCCGGTCACGCCGTCCGACACCGTCGCGCCGGTGCAGCCGAACGGGCTGGCCGGGGTGCTTCAAGGCACCGGCGTGAACCTCAGCTGGACGGCCAGGACCGAGACCGACCTCGCGGGGTACCGCGTCGAACGGGCCTCGGCCGCGAACGGCCCCTGGACCAACATCAGCGGCGCCGCTCCACTGGCGGCGACGACGTTCCGTGACGCGGCACTGCCGTTCGGCAACACCGTCTACTACCGGGTGCTGGCGATTGACGCATCGGGGAACGCCTCGGCGCCGCTGACCAGCATCAGCGTCGACATCTCCTCGGTGGCGGTGCCCCAGGCCATCCGCATCAACGCGGGCGGACCTGCGGTGACCACCAACGGCGTGGCATGGCTGGCCGACACCTACTCGACCGGGGGCAAGACCTACTCGAACCCGGCCGTGACCCAGATCGCCGGCACCACGGACGACGTCATCTACCTCACCGAACGCAGCTCCGTTGCGAACCTCGGCACCTTCGGCTACGCCATACCGGTACCCAACGGCACCTACACGGTCAAGCTGCACTTCGCCGAGATCTACTGGGGCGCCACCGGTGGGGGTGCGGGAGGCACGGGCAAGCGGGTCTTCAACGCGAACCTCGAGGGCGGCCCGGTCGAGGTGAACGCGCTCGACCTGAATGCGCGGGTCGCCCCGATGACCGCATACGTCACTACCAACACGATCACCGTCACCGATGGCGTTCTCAACATCGACTTCTCGGCCAGCGTGAACCAGCCGAAGGTCTCCGCCATCGAGGTCGTCGGTTGAGCGCCACGACGACTCGGCAGCGGTAGTGCGACATGGCGATCACCGTATTCACACCACTCTCGATTCGGGGTGTCCGCCGATCGGCGCCCCTGGTGAGGTTCGGTCGGCACTACGCAGCGGATGCCGGTGCGTGGGCTGTCGCGCTGGCCGGCGCCGAAACCCTTCGTCATGAATTCCAGCCGGGGTCGATCGCATGGGTGCCGCTGCTGGCGGTGGCCGGTGCGGCGTGCGTCGTCCAATTGATCGCCGGGTGGCTGTCGTACCTGTACCAGGGGCGACACGCATACGGCAGCTTCGCCGAAGTGCGGGCGCTCCTGGCCTCCGTTGTCGCCGTCACGGCGGTGGTCGGCGGGCCCCTCCTCCTGGCGGGCGCGACGGTGGGCGTGCCCCGGAGCACCGTGTTCATCGCCCTGCCGATCGCGTTCGTCCTGATGGGCGCCATCCGCTACCTGGAACGGCTGCACGTTGAGCGGTCGCTGGCGCCGACCGGAGACGTGCAACGGGCGCTCGTCTACGGTGCCGGCTACCTGGGCGCGTCGATCATCAGACGGATGAAGACGGACCGCCATTCCGGGTACCTGCCCGTCGGAATCATCGACGACGACCAGCTCAAGCGGAACACCTGGATTGACGGGGTGCGGGTACTCGGAAGCGGGACGGCGCTCGCCGAGATCGCTCGCGCCACCGGAGCGACAACGCTCGTGGTGACCATCGCGAAGGCCGACTCCTCTCTATTAAGGGGCATCTCGGATGCCGCCGCCACCGCCGGGCTCCAGGTCAAGCTGCTCCCGCCGTTGGAAGAGGTACTGGGTGGCAAGTCGCGGCTCCGGGACCTTCGTGACCTGTCCATCGAAGACCTCATCGGCCGCAATCCCGTCAACACCCACGTCGAGTCGATCGCCGGATACCTCGCGGGCAAGCGGGTCCTGGTCACCGGTGCCGGGGGTTCGATCGGCTCCGAACTGTGCCGGCAAATCCACAAATACGGTCCTGCCGAGCTCATGATGCTGGACCGTGACGAGACCGGCCTGCAGGTGGCGCAGCTCTCCATCCTCGGGCACGGCCTGCTCGACACCAAGGATGTGGTGCTTGCCGACATCCGCGACCCCGACGCGCTCCGCGCGATCTTCACCGAACGCCGGCCGGAAGTCGTCTTCCACGCTGCGGCACTGAAACACCTGCCGATGCTCGAGCAGTACCCGGACGAGGCATGGAAGACAAACGTGCTCGGCACCCGGAACGTGCTCGACGCGGCGCGGGCGGCCGGCGTCACAACGTTCGTGAACATCTCAACCGACAAGGCGGCGAACCCGACGAGCGTGCTCGGCTACTCCAAATACCTGGCCGAACGGCTCACCGCCTGGGCGGCGCGGGAGTCCGGGCAGAGCTACCTCTCGGTTCGGTTCGGGAACGTCATCGGCAGCCGGGGTTCCATGTTGCCGACCTTCACCTCGCTCATCGAATCGGGGGGACCGCTGACCGTCACCCACCCCGACGTCACCCGGTTCTTCATGACGATCCCCGAGGCATGCCAGCTGGTCATCCAGGCCGGGGGAATCGGACGCCCGGCTGAAGTGCTCATCCTCGACATGGGTGAACCGGTGAAGATCATGGATGTCGCCCGGCGGATGATCGACATGTCCGGCCGCGACATCTCCATCGTCTTCACCGGCTTGCGACCCGGCGAGAAGTTGCATGAGGAGCTCATCGGCGACAACGAATCCGACGAGCGTCCCATCCACCCCAAGATCTCGCACACGTCCATCGACGCCATCCCGCCGCAGCGGCTCGACAAGTCGGCGTGGGACGCCCGATGCCGGTGCGGGGTGCAGAACCCCCCACCCGACTGGGTGCTCAACCGGGGGAGAGTCGCATGAGCGGCCGGATCTTCCTGTCCTCGCCCGACGTCGGCGAGCGTGAGGAAGAATACCTGCTCGCCGCCGTGCGTTCGGGGTGGATTGCGCCGCTCGGCCCCGACGTCGACGCGTTCGAAGCCGAGCTGGCCGCGCGGGTGGGCGTCGAGCATGCGGTGGCGGTGAGCTCGGGCACCGCCGGCCTGCACCTCGGACTGCTCGGGCTCGGCATCGGCCCAGGCGATGTGGTGCTCACCTCCACGATGACCTTCGCGGCAACGGCCAACGCCATCACCTACACCGGAGCGAAACCGTACTTCATCGACAGCGAGCCTGACACCGGGAACATCGACCCCGCACTGGTGCGCCAGGCCCTCGAACAACTCGCCGACGACGGTGAGTCGGCGGCGGCGATCGTCCCCGTCGACCTGCTCGGCAAGGCCGCCAATTACAGCGAGATCTGCGCGATCGCCGCGGAATACGGACTCCCCGTTCTCGCCGACGCCGCGGAATCGCTGGGCGCCAGCCATGCCGAACGCCCGGCCGGGTCGCACGGGCACGCCGCCGTCGTTTCATTCAACGGCAACAAGATCATGACCACGTCGGGTGGCGGCATGCTGTTGACCGATGACGCCGAACTCGCCGCACAGACGCGCTACCTGGCGACCCAGGCTCGGCTGCCGCTGGCTCATTACGAGCACGTCGACATCGGGTACAACTACCGGCTGAGCAACCTGCTCGCCGCCCTCGGGCGCGCACAACTGTCCCGGCTGGATGCCATGATCGGTCGCCGTCGCGAGATGCGCGAACGGTACCGTGACCTGTTCACGGAAGCCGACGGCGTCGAGATCTTCGGAGGCGACGACGACGAGAACGACAACTTCTGGCTGACCGCCATCGTCGTCGACTCCGAGCGCGCCGGCTGGGAACCGGCAGAACTCAGCCTGGCCCTCGCGGCCGAGAACATCGAGAGTCGCCCGATGTGGAAACCGATGCACCTTCAGCCGGTCTTCTCCGACGCGCGCCGGGTCGTGAACGGCACGTCGGAGGCGTTGTTCGGCAGGGGGCTGACCCTTCCGAGCGGCTCCGCGCTGCGTGAATCCGAGATCGAGCGGGTACACGGGTGCATTCGCGCTTTCCTGGAGGGCCGCCGATGACCGGGCGGCACCTGGCCGCCGCCCACACCCGGCACACCTACGACCTCGTGAAACGGGCTGTTGACCTGGTCGCGTCGGCGGTGGGCCTCCTGGTGCTCTCGCCCGTCCTCATCCTGATCGCGATAGCGGTGGCGGTGAACCTCGGCGGCCCGGTCCTGTTCACGCAGGACCGGCCCGGCCGCGGAGGCAGGGTGTTCCGGCTCTACAAGTTCCGCAGCATGAAAAGTGTCGACATCGAGCGGGGCCTGCAGACCGACGAACAGCGGCTGACGCCGTTCGGCCGGGCTCTCCGCGCCTCCAGCCTGGACGAACTTCCCACCTTGGTGAACGTGCTGCGGGGGGAGATGAGTCTGGTGGGTCCGCGACCCCTGCTGGTGCAGTACCTGGGGCGGTACAGCCCGGAACAGGCTCGACGCCACGAGGTTCGGCCCGGCATCACCGGGCTGGCCCAATCCAGTGGGAGGAACGCATTGGGCTGGGATGAGAAATTCGCCCTCGACATCCACTACATCGACAATCGGAACGCCGCACTCGACCTGAAGATCGTGGGGATGACGGTGAAGTCCGTGCTCACGCGGGAGGGAATTTCCAGTGCCGGACACGCGACCATGACTGAATTCCACGGCTCGTCACGATCGGCGGACGCGTGGTGACCCGACCCCTGGTCGTGATCGGTGCCGGGGGGTTCGGACGCGAGACCCTGGATGTGGTCGCAGCCATCAATGCGAGCGCGCCAGAGCCGGAATACGAGCTCCTGGGGGTGCTCGACCACCAGCCCAGCGACCTCAATCGTGGGCGCCTCGAAGCGCGCGGTGTCGCGGTCATCGCCACACCGTCGGAATGGATGTCCCGCGACCTGTCCGGCGAAACCGGCGCGCTGTACGTCGTCGCAGTCGGGAACCCGCTTCTGCGGCGACAACTTGCCGCGGAGTTTCGGAGGGCCGGCCACACTGCCGCAACGCTGATCCATCCGTCGGCGGTGGTGGGCTCCCAGGCTCGCATCGGCGAGGGAGCCGTGATCTGCGCCGGCGCACAGGTGTCGACCAACGTGAGCATCGGCACTCACGCGCACATCAATCCGAACGCCACCATCGGCCATGACAGCGAACTGGGCGACTTCGTCTCCGTCAACCCAGGCGCCATCATCTCCGGCGACGTGCTCGTCTTTGAAGACGCCTTGATCGGCGCGGGCGCCGTGGTGCTGCAAGGCCTGGTCGTCGGTCGTGGCAGCACCGTCGGGGCGAGCGCCTGTGTGACCCGGGATGTCGAGCCCGGCTCGACGGTCGTCGGCATCCCCGCCCGAGGACTGCGGTGAAGATCGCACTGATCTCCAGCGTCGGCCTCACGCTGGACTCCTTCTTCCCCGAGATCGTCAGCGAATGGGTGGCGCGAGGCTCGACCGTTCTGACCGGGGCGTCCACGGCATCCGGTGTGGGTGACTTCACCCGGCTTCGCCGGCTCACCCGCCGGCCGGCGCCGTCCAACCTTCTCGCCCCGACGGAACTGCGCCGGTGGCTGCGGAAGACCGGCGCCGACATCCTCGTCACCAACACGGCTACCGCCTCGGCCCTCGCCCGGGTGCGGCGCATGCCGGTCCCGGTGGTGTACTTCTGCCATGGCCTGCACTGGAATGAAGGCGAGGCGGCCGGGGAACTCCTGTGGCAGGCGATCGAAGCCTCCCTTGTCGGACGGGCCGATGGGGTCGTGACGATCAACAGCGACGACGAGGCATGGTTCACCGCCCGCGTTCCGGGTGCGCGACTTCTCCGGCTGCCCTGGGGCGTCGGTGTTCCACTGGCCCGTTTCCCAGCGGCCCGGTTCCCGCCGACAGCCGGCAGTTCCTACCATCTCACGTCGCTGCTCTGGGCCGGGGAGTTCAGTGAGCGGAAACGGCCGCACCAGGCGGTGGAGGTGCTCATGCACCTGCGCCATGCCGGTGTTGACGCCCGTCTCGTGATGCTCGGCGACGGCCCTTTGTACGACTCCGTCCAGCGACAGGTCGCCGACGAAGGCCTCACCGACGCCGTATCGCTGCTGGGACGCGGCGACGTGGCCCGGCACCTCTCACAGTCCGACGCGCTCCTGCACACGGCGAAATGGGAGGGACTTCCGCGGGTGATGCTGGAGGCGCTCGCGATGGGGCGGCGAACCTACGCATACGACGTCAAGGGGGTCCGCGACATCCCGGGAGCCGTTCTGGGGGTCGACTCGAGTCCCGGTCGACTCGCCGACCTCATCCGCCGTGATGTCAGGTCTGGTCGTATCCATGAGGTGGAGGAAGGCCTGGCCGGCCTTGACACACGCTCCGTGGCGACCGAGATCCATGGATTCCTCACTAGCATTGTGAGCCAAGGGCGTCGCTAGGCATCACGAGCCGGCCAGGACGGGGACCATGATATTCGGTGACGTGAACGCGCACCTCGGCTCTGCCGAGATGCTCGTCGCCTGGCTGGCATGCGTGATCGTCTTCGTGGCCGGCCTCGGGCTGGTCGGCTTTCTGAGCATGCGGATGCTGGGGCTCGCCCGCTACGGTGTGACCGTGTTCACGGGGCTCGTGGTGATCGGGTGCATCATCACCATGATCTTCGGCCCGTTCTTCCTCGGCGCAGACGGACCCGAGTATGACCTGCAGGCAGTGGATGTCTCCCTGCGTTTACACGGTGAGCGGCTGCACGCCGAGCTGACCGGCGGCAAGGAAGGCTGGCCGCTGCTGCTCGGAGCCGCGTATTCCCTGGTGGGACGCGTGCCGTTCGTCGGGATCCTGCTGAACTGCATCGCGGTCGGAGTGAGCGCGGTCTTCGTCGCGAGCACCGCAAAACTGCTGTGGGGAAAATTCTCGCCGACCGCCCTGTACCTCTGGTATTTCGGCACTCCCCTGATCGCCCTGCTCGGCCCATCGCTGATGCGCGAAGCCCTCTGCTGGATGGCAATCTCGATGCTCGCGTTCGGCGCCGTGGCGCTCGCCCGCCGCCGGGCTCACGCCGTCTGGCCGATTCTCGTCGGTGCGGGGGCACTGTTCGCGGTTCGCACTTCGCTTGCCGTGTTGGTGATCACCGCGCTCGCCATGTCGTGGATGGTGTGCATCCTGCTCGCGAAAAAGAGATACTTCATGGTGGCGCTGACCATGGCAGCCGGAGTGGCCATTGCCTCAACGGTCCTGGGCTCGGTGCTCGATGGACTCGGCTTCTCCGAGCAGTTTCTCCAGGCCAACCGAGTCTACATTTCAGCGGATGCGACGACCGGATTTGCTAGCAGCAGCCTGCAGCCCGGGTTGCTCGGTCTCCTCTCGACCGCCGCACAGGTCTTTCCGCGAGTGGTGCTGGGGCCCTACCCGTGGGAGATCCAGCTGGCTCCGGCCTGGATCTGGGTGGCGACGAACACGATTGCCTGGTTGGTGTTGCTGATTCTCGCCATCCGCAGCCTCACCTTCGAGGGCCGGCGGCGCGTGCGCATGGTGGCGCTGCTCGCGGTCGCCCTGCTCCTGTTCGGCATGTCGCTGTCGCTGACGAACTACGGAATCATCGTGCGGATGCGAGGGGCCTGCGTGTTCCTGCTGCTGCCGTTGGTGCTGGGCGGCGCTCAGCGGGGGCGGCGGGCGATCCGGAGCCAGTTCACCGCGACGAACACCGAACTGATCGCAAAACCCCAGACCGCGCCGGCGACTCCGGCGACAGCAAGGCCGGCCAACGGCCCCACGATCATGACCGCCGTCTCGAAGTAACGCCCCGAGCGCACCTTGTCGAAGCTGAGGTGCGACCGGGCGGCCACGTAGTAGACGCTGGACACCAGGTTCCCGACGGTGAAGACGCTGGCGGCGACCGCGTAGTCCGCCAGATGCGGCAGGATCGAGCCCGGCAGAATTCCCGAGGCGTGTACCCCTATTAAGAGGAACGCCACGACGGCACCCAACGACACGCCAGCACCCAGGATGGCCAGCGTCGTCCTGGTGCTCTGAAAACTCCGCAGCGGCAGGTTGCTGATGTTCGGGCGCAGCGGCGACAGCAGCAGTCGCACCGGCAGCGCCGCGCTCGAGATGGCACGGTAGACGCCGAAGTTCGACAGGCTCATGAATCCGGAAACGATCAGTGGCGTGATGATCACGCTCGCGTCCAGGAGTGACGAATCCAGCCACAGCTGCCGAATGACTCTCCAATTGTGGGTGAGCCAGTGGGCGAGTGCGCGGGGAGCCAGCGGCGTGGCACGCCGGGACAGGAGCGCGGCTGTGCACTGCGCGAGCGCCCATGCGACAAGCACGGACTGGAACGAACCAGTCACCGCCGCCAGCGAGAAGAACGCACCGAGGAGCACGACGCAGCCGACGGCATCCGGCACGATCACGTGACGCCAGCTGAACTCTCGCGCGGAGTAGAACCGGGATCCGTTGCGATACACGCCGGCTCCGATGCCGACGGCGACGGCGACGGCGTCAACAACGGAGCGCGAGACGGCGAAGGCGCCGACGAAGGCGATCAACGACAGGGCGAGGCCCAGCCACATGAGGACGGAGGCGTAGGTTCGCCACGCGATGGTTCCGGGTTTGCTGCGCACCCACACGTCGATGACCAGGGAGTGCGACATCGACAATCCCAGGCCGAAGAACAAGTAGACGAACGAGAACAAGCCGAACTCGGCGGGCGCCAGGAAGGCCAATGCGATCAGCTGCACCGATACCGTGAAGACGGCATTGGTGAGGCTTCCCGCCACCAGGAATGTTCTCGTCACTTGGCTGTCCGACCTTCCGCGCCGTTCCCGGTACGTGTGCCACTATAGGCGGGTGGGAGTTCCCGCTACCAGCGGTTCCCTGTTGCGAACCACTCTGGAGGGCGCGTGGGGCTTCAAGACTTGATCAGGGTTGTGCATAAGAGCTGGATCCTGATAGTCGTGTGCACGCTGGTCGGTGCCGCTGGCGTTGCTGCATACTCCTTCGTGGTCACCCCGCAATACGTCGCGAACACGCGCCTGTACGTCTCGGTGCGTTCTGCCGCCGGTGCGGGAACCGGGGAACTCGCCCAGGGCACGAACTTCGCCCGGCAGGCGGTCAGCTCATACGTCGCGGTCATCGACAGCGCAATCGTGCTCGATCGGGTGGTCTCAGACCTCGGACTTGACATCACGGCGGCCGAGCTGGCCAAGTCCGTGGAGGCGTCCTCGCCCGCCGAAACAGTGTTGATCGACGTCGCGGTCGCAGGCAGCGATCCTCAGCTGGCCGCAGCGATCGCGAACTCCATCGGTCGAACGTTCAGCAACGCCGTCATCGACGAAATCGAAAAGCCCGCCGGGGTGAGCAATCCAGTCACGGTGACAACGATCCAACCGGCCCTGGTGCCCGAGACCCCGGCGAGTCCGAATGTGCCCCTGGGCATTGTTCTCGGCTTCATCGCCGGTCTCGCAATCGGCATCCTGCTCGCTGTGGTGCGCAACCTGCTCGACACCCGCATCCACAGCCTGCGCGATGTGGAGCTCGTCACCGACGCGCCGATGCTGGGCGCAATCACCTACGACCCCGAGACGCCGAAACGACCCCTCGTCGTGCGCTTCGACCCGAAGAACCCTCGAGCCGAGTCGTTTCGCAGCCTGCGCACGAACCTGCAGTTCATCAATGTGGAATCGGGGCCCCGCAGCTTCGTCGTGACGAGCGCAATCCCCGGCGAGGGGAAAAGCACGACGATTGCGAACCTGGCGATCGCAATGGCGGAGACCGGCGCACGGGTGGCTTTGGTCGACGGTGACCTGCGGCGCCCGCGGCTGGCAGAGTACATGGGGCTCGAGGCCGCAGCGGGGCTGACCGATGTCTTGATCGGGCGGGTTGAGCTTGCCGACATGCTTCAGCAGTGGGGCACCGGCGGCCTCTATGTGCTTCCGAGTGGTCGGATTCCTCCGAACCCGAGTGAGCTGCTCGGCTCCGTCGCCATGGCCAGAGTGCTGGCGACCCTGACCGCACAGTTCGACATCGTGCTGATCGACGCTCCGCCCCTGCTGGTGGTGACGGATGCCGCGGTGTTGAGCAAGTTGTCCGGCGGGGCGCTGATGGTGGTCGCCTCGGGCCGCACGAACCGACGCGAGCTGGCCGCTGCGGTGAGCGCGCTTGAGCGGGTGGGCAGTCAGATGGTGGGTGTGGTGATGTCGATGTTGCCGACACGGGGGCCGGACCTCCACGAGTATGGCCAGTACGTGTACGGCGCAACCCACGAGGACGAGAGTAACGTCAGGGCCACGCATGAGCCGCTCACGACTTGACGAACCCGCAGCCGGCTCGGTCGTGGAGCGAACAGAACTGACCAGTCCCATCCTCGTCATGCACTGGGGGCGATCAGGCGGCGGACCCCGCTTTGCGGTACGGATGGCGGAAGCACTCAGAGGCAAATGGCCGGGTGCGGTTTACGTCTCCCTCAACAGAGACGCTGAAATCCTGGGCCTCGACGACCTGCAACTGGCCAACACCCTGCCGGTGACCACGTATCGCACCGTTTGGGGCCTGGTGCTGTGTTCGCCGCGTCTCTGCCTCCTCGGCATGCGCATGCGACGCCTCCTCAAGCGCCGGGGTGTGACAACGGTCTACTCGGCGATGAGCTCGCTCTGGCAGACGGTCTGCACGTTCTTCTTCCTCCCCCGGAGCACCATGTTCGTGGCATCGATCCACGACGCGGCGGAGCATCCCGGGGAGCAGCATTGGGCGCTTCGGCTGTGCCGGAATCTCGAACTCCGTCGAGCGGATGTCGTCGTTGTGCACTCGGTCGCCACGAAGGATGCGCTCGAGCCGAGGCTTGCCCGTCGGAACACGCGGATCGTTGTGATCCCTCATGGGGCAGACGCCCCCACCGCTCAACCGAGGCGGCTCGATGGGCGGGGTGACACGCCCCTCAGGCTGGGTTTCGTGGGCAGGATCGTTGAGTACAAGGGTCTCGGCCTGTTCATCGACCTGATCCGTTCGCTCACGAGCGAAGGGATGAACGTGCGCGGCATCGTCGCCGGCCGCGGCGACGTGCCGGCGTCCGTCGTGGAGTCGACGAGCGCGATCATCGACTGGCGCATCGGGTGGATCCCCGAGTCCGGCCTTCCGCAGGTGATGGACGAGATCGACGTCCTGGTTCTTCCCTACCGTGAGGCAAGCCAATCAGGTGTTCACGGCCTGGCCCTCTCCGCCGGGGTTCCCACCGTCGCGACCCCGGTCGGTGGCCTGATCGAGCAGGTCGAAGACACGCAGAGCGGTGTGGTCGCGCACAGTGTGAGCGTCGAGGCCCTCGCCGACGCGGTGAGAACACTCGTCGAGCCGCACGCCTATGCGCTCGCCTCCGAACGATGCCTGCTGGCGGCGGGCGGCTCGAGTTCCTGGCGGCAGGCTGCTTCGCTTTTTGTCGCGGCACTGAAAGCGGATGCGTAGCTCCTGGCGCTGGATCGCGGAAGTGGCGATCGTGTGCTCGGCGATCACAGCGCTGCGAGAGTGGGTGCTTCCACGATGGGGTCCACGGGGGAGCTGAGCGCCGCCGCCGCCGCATGGCGAACGTGATCGCACCACAGGTCGGCAGCGCGGTCTGCGTCACGGCGTTCAATGGCCGCGATCACGCCGCGGATCTCGCCTGCGCTCTGGGCGGCACGGCCCGGATATGACAGCGAGCGAGCCCGCAGGCGGGTGAGCCGGGAGTACATCAATCGCGCCTGGTCGTGGAGGAAATCATTCTCCGCCCCATCGAAGAGATCCTCGTAGAACCGGGTCTTCCAGGTGTCGACGTCGTGCGCGTTTCCGCCGGAGACGGCTGCAGCCAACTCGTCGGCAACCACACGTAGTTCGATCACGGCGTCATCGCTTGCACGCTCCGTGAACCGCCTGACCGCGTAGCACTCCAGCGCCTCACGCGCCTCGTAGATCTGGCGTGCCTGGTCGTCGCTCATCACCGCGACGATCGGCCCCTTGTGCGGCCGAATCTCGAGAAACCCCTCTGCCTCCAGCTGCCGGTAACTCTCGCGGAGCGTGTTACGGGAGATGTCGAGCGCCTCGCAGAGTTCGCGTTCGACCAACCGCTGCCCGGGGGCCAGTTCGCCGCTCATGATCGACGCGCGAATCGCGTTCACGCTCTGCTCTCGCACCGCCAATGCCTTGATGGCTTTCACTTGGCCTCCCTTCACGTTGATCTCTGTGCCCAGCGTACCGCGAATCAGTCCCACTGTAGGTTTGGTGGATTGTAGGACGATCCGCTACATTGGCTAGCGGCTGCCCGCGAAAGCGCAAAACGACCCGCGGTTGCCCCAGCAATGACGCTCAAGGAGGACCTCGTGGACACATCGACTCTCGAAACTGCCGTGGCTGTGCGCAGCTACGGATACTTCATCGACAACCAGCACGTGCACCCCGATCACGATGACGTCATAGACGTGGTCAATCCCGCCACCGGGCGAGTGTGGGCTCGGGTCCCGAATGCGACAACCGCAGACGTCGATCGGGCCGTCGCGAGTTCGCGCGCGGCGTTCGACGGCGAATGGGGATCCTGGCGCCCCGCCGACCGGGCGAAGTTCCTGATCGCTTTCGGGCAGGCCATCGCCGACAATGCCGACGAGATTGCTCAGCTCCAGGTCGACGAGAACGGCAAGCTGATCCGCGAGATGGCCGGGCAGGCCAGGCTCATGCCCGAATACTTCAACTACTACGCGGGGCTGGCGCAGATGCCGCTCGGCAACACGAACCCCACCCACCTCAAGGACATGCTCAACTACACCGTGCGCGAACCGCTCGGCGTCGTGGCGGCGATCACCCCGTGGAACTCCCCGCTGTTGCTCCTGGCCTGGAAGCTGGGCCCTGCTCTGGCAGCGGGCAACACCGTCATCGCCAAGCCCTCGGAGATCACGCCCATCTCGACCATCCGGATCGCAGAATTGGCCAGGGACGCCGGGCTGCCCGCCGGCGTGTTCAATGTCATCACCGGCTTGGGCAATCCCGCGGGAACGGCTCTCACAACTCACCCGCAGGTCGACAAGGTCGCCTTCACCGGGTCCACTGCCACGGGGCAGGCCATCGCCTCCGCCGCGGGCAACACGTTGAAGAGCGTGTCACTGGAGCTCGGCGGCAAGTCCCCGAACGTCGTGTTCGAAGACGCGGATCTGGACAGTGCGCTCAACGGGCTGGTCGCGGGCATTTTCGGTGCCAGCGGGCAGACCTGCATGGCCGGCTCGCGCATCCTCGTGCAGAAGTCGATCTACGCGCGGGTGGTGGCAGAGCTGGCCGAGAGGGCCGACCGGATCAGGGTGGGCGACCCGCAGGATGAGACCACCGAAATGGGAACGATCGCCTCCCGCCCCCAATACGAGAAAGTCCTGCACTACATCGAGGTCGCCAGGGCGGAGGGCGCCCGTTTGGTCGCCGGAGGCGTCGCCACCACCGTGGATGGGCTGGAAAACGGCCTGTTCGTGCGGCCGACGGTCTTCGCGGACGTGTCGAACGACATGGCCATCGCCCGGGAGGAGGTCTTCGGCCCGATCGCCGCGATCATCCCGTTCGACGACGAAGACGATGCGGTGAGTATCGCCAACGACACCCAGTTCGGGCTCGCGGCCGGCGTCTGGACGAAGGACGTCCAACGTGCGCATCGCATGGCGTCCAAACTTCGGGCGGGCACCGTGTGGATCAACAACTACCGCAAGACCGGGTACTCGACGCCGTTCGGCGGATACAAGCAGAGCGGGGTCGGCCGCGAGAACGGCCCTGACGCTCTGCGCGAATACTCCGAGGAGAAGAGCATCTGGGTCGACATGGGGCAGGGCGTCAAGGACCCGTTCAACCCGCGCGCCTGACCGCGTCACCGCACCGCAGCACCAGCGCACACGGGTGAGAGCCGCCCACATCGCACGCCCGAATCACAAAGGAGTGGAACATGAAGCAACAGTTTGAGGAGCAATTCGACGTCATCGTCGTCGGCGCAGGAGCAGCAGGACTCTCCGCGGCGCTCTCCGCGATCCAGGAGGCAGAACGAACAGGCCGCCCGGAACCGAGGGTCGCCGTTCTCGAACGCTCGACGAAAGACATCCGCGGAGGCAACACACGCTGGTCCGGCGCCTACCTGCGGCTGGAGAGCCCGACGTCGCCGGTGCCGAACCTGGTCGAATACGGCGTCGAGTCGTCGAATAGCTACGCCGACCGAACCTATTACGAAGTACTCGCCCATGAAGTCCCGGCCGCCTTCACCTGGCTGCTCGAGCAAGGCGTGAAACTGGCCCAGCTTCCCACCATCTTCCTGACCGCCTCGTCGACGCGCTTTCAGCCCGTCGGCGGCGGAATCCAGATCGTAGAACCGTTGTTCGAGGTGCTGGAGCGCACCTCGGCGTCCATCTTTTATGAGACGACGGCCCGCAACCTCATCACCGACGTCGACGGCGCCATCATCGGCCTCAACGTCTTGGACTCCGACGGGCGGTCCCACGCTTACGGCACGTCGAACGTGATCCTGGCGTGCGGTGGATTCCAGGGCGACGAGGAACTCATGACCCGGTACGTAGGGCGAAACGCGTACCGCATCCCCCCGATCTCCCGCGGCGGACAGAACAACCGGGGCGACGGACTCCGGATGGCGCTGGAGGTTGGTGCCGGCACCGCTGGACAGTTCGACCTGTTCCACGCCGAGCCCAAGGACCCGCGGAGCTCAGTGGCGGAGGCCGTCGTCATGACCTTCCCGTACGGCATCATCGTGAACACGTCAGGGAAACGCTTCATCGACGAGGGCGCCAAAACCGTCGACCTCACCTATGAGCGCCTGGCCCGCCAGATCGCCCAGGAGGACGACAGCATCGCGTACGCCGTCTTCGACCAGAAGGTGAAGGGAATCCCCGGCTACGAACACGCGATCGGAACCGACGTCGAGCCATACTCGGCCGACACCATCGAGGAACTCGAGGCTCTCCTCTCGCTCCCGGCCGGCTCGCTCGTGCAGACGGTCGCCGATTTCAACAACGCGTGCCTCCTCGACCAGGAAGGGTTCGACTCGAAGGGCCTCGACGGTCTCGCTGCCCAGCCCGACAGCCAGCCGGCAAAGAGCAATTGGGCCCGTCCGCTGGTCGACGGACCCTTCTTCGCCTACCCGCAGATCTGCGCCAACGTCTTCACCTTCGGGGGAGTGAAAACCGACACCGCCGCACGGGTCGTGACCTCCGACGGGCACGTGATCCCCGGCCTGTACGGGGCCGGAGAAATGACCGGTCTCTATTACGAGGCGTACGCAGGGTCGACATCCGTCATGAGGTCCATCACGTTCGGCCGCATGGCCGGACGCAACGCAGTGAATGACACGTCCCGCACCACCACCATCAACCAGAACGAAGAGGTTCACGTATGAGCACTGTCACAGCACCTGTTGGCACGAAGATCAGATTGGACAAGGCCCAGCGCGGAGCCTTCCTCGGCGCATTCATCGGCTGGGTCTTCGACTATTACGAAGTATTCCTGATGACGATGCTGGTCATCCCGATCGCGATCGAATTCCATCTCAGCACCGTGCAGGTGGGCTTCCTCTTCTCGATCCAGCTCCTGTTCCTGGCCATCGGCGGTGTGTTCTTCGGCTACCTGGCCGACAAGATCGGCCGCAAGAAGGTCTTGATGGTGACCATCCTCATCTTCTCCCTCGGCACCCTTGCTCGCGGGTTGGCCCCGAACTACGAAGTCCTGCTGGTTCTCACCGCGCTCGCGGCTACAGGTATCGGCGGCGAGTACGGCGTCGGCCAGACGCTCGTCTCCGAGACGGCGCCGGCGAAACGCCGGGGTTGGTACAGCGGACTGCTCTATGGCGGCATTTACGTTGGCATCCTGGCCGGCGCGCTGGTCGGCGGTTACGTCGCACCCGCCATCGGCTGGCGCTGGACGTTCGTGCTTTCCGGCCTGCCGGTGCTCTTCGCACTCTGGGTTCGTCGCAGCACGCCGGAGTCCGAGATCTGGCTCAACCGGGACAAGAACGCCAAGGCCACCCGGGCTCGGGTGAAGATCACCGGACACATTGTGCGCGTGTGGCTGCTCTGCTTCCTCGCCGCGGCCCTGCAGTTCTTCGCCTACTACGGACTGGCCTCGTTCCTGCCGACCTACCTGGTGAAGAACGGGTCTTCCGTGGCCGGCGCATCCACCTGGCTCATCTTCACCGCGGTCGCCGGAGCCATCGGCTGCTACGGCGGAGCGCTGCTCAGCGACCGCATCGGCCGCCGCGCCACCCTGAGCATCCTGGCCGGCACGGCGTGCATCGGCGGCCTCATCCTTGCCATCTCCTGGGCGCACCTGCTGGAGGGAACGTGGATCCTCATCCCGTTCTTCATCCTCTTCGCCGGCTCCAATGGAGCTGCCGTGTTCGGCGCGCTGTTCACCGAATTGTTCCCCTCTGAGATTCGCGCCACCGCGGTCTCCTCGGCGCTGCAGGTCGGCCGGGGAATGTCGTTCTTCCCGCCCCTGATCGCCGCCGCGCTGCTGCCGGTGTTCGGCTACCAGCCGATCATCTTCCTGAGCGCCGGACTGTTCGGTGTGCTGGCACTGGTCGCCTGGGCGTTCAAGGAGACCCGCGGATCGTCGCTCGGGGCCTCCGGCTCGCCGGCGAGCATCATCGACTCCGAGTCCGTCGGAGCACGATGAACGACTCAGTCGTCAACCCTGTACACGCGGCATGAGCAACCTGTTCAGCCTTGACGGCAAGATCGCTCTTGTCGTGGGCGCGGCAGAAGGAGGGCTCGGAGGGCGCATCGCACGTGCGCTCTCCGAGCAGGGCGCCACTGTCTCGCTCGCCGACCAGCCAGAGCGCGCGGCCGACCTTGAACGCACGAAAGAGAAGTGCGGCCCCGCCACGACCACGAACTTCTGCGACGTCACCGACGAACAGCAGGTCACCAGCCTCTTCGACGCGGTGATCCGCGACCACGCGCGGGTGGACATCCTGGTGAATGCCGCCGGCGTCATGCTGCGGAAGGCCTACAACGAAACGTCGCTCGAGGAATTCGAGCGGGTCATCGGGGTGAACCTCACCGGCACTTGGCTGCTCAACCGTGAGGCGGGCAAACGGATGACCGCACAAGCGTCGGGCAAGATCGTCAACCTCTCCACGGTCTACGCCGAACGCGTCGGGCCGGTGCCCGAGTCGGCGTACTACGCGTCAAAGGCGGGGATCGCCAATGTCACCCGGTCACTGGCTTCGGAGCTCGGTCGCCATGGAATCACGGTCAACTGCGTCGCGCCCGGGGTGTTCTACCCGACCCAGATGACGGCCGGGCTCGCCAACGACCCCGACCAACTCGACTGGTTCGCCCAGCGCACCATGCTCGGCCGCCTGGGCGACCCGGACCGCGACATCGCCGGGCCGGTCGTGCTGCTCGCATCCGCTGCATCTGACTACATGACCGGCCAGGTCGTCTATGTCGACGGCGGCTGGTCGGCCTGGTGACCCCCATCCACGTACGACACCACTCACTGAAACGGAAAGCTGAACGATGACTACACCTCCCCGCACCGCACTGCTGATGCTCGACTACCAGGTCGCACTCGTCGACCAGGGGCCACTCGGACGGGCCGCCGCGCTCGCCGCCCAGGTCGCGGAACGCGGCGTGATCGACAAGGCGCAGGCGGTTCTTGCCGCCGCGCGAGAGTCGGGCGCGTTCATCGTGCACGTGCGACTCGCCTTCGATGAGACCTATCTGCTGCGCACCAACCGCTTGGCGCGGTTTGACGGCTACCCGAACTCCCGCGCGATGCTGCGGGATTCCCCGGAAGCCGCGATCGTGGCCGAGCTCGCGCCCCTCGCCGGCGAGCCTGTGTTCGACAAGGCCTGTGTCGACCCGTTCGTCGGCTCGCCACTGCTGCACGTGCTGCACGCCGAGGGAATCCGCGACGTCATCATCGGTGGAGTCGCCACCAGTATCGTTGTCGAGTCGACGGCCCGGCACGGCTCAGACGCCGGCTTGCAGGTCACGGTCGTCGAAGACATGTGTGCCTCGTTCTCCGAGGCGGCGCACGCCGCGTCCATGGCCATCATGCCCATGTTCGGAACGGTGGCCTCGTCGTCGCAGGTCATCGAGCGCCTCACGGGGACTTCGTTGACGGCCGCAGCCTAAGCAAAACCGATGGAGTCGAGAGGGGCCAGGCGACTATCCGCCTGGCCCCTCGGGGCACCCGCTCTGTCACGCGCACTGGGTGAAGGCATGTGGTGCGTTACGCAGAGCCCGGCGTGAATTGTGTGGCAACATAACATGGGGGCACCAGCACACGGCACGGCCTCGTACCTATATATAGAGGAAGGCCGCTGAGTGGAACTTCGCGACTACATTCGCATCCTGCGCAAGAGCTGGGTGCTGATCCTCGTGCTCGCGCTCGTTGGAATCGGCGCCGCCGCCACCTTCTCTATCCTGCAGACGCCCAAGTACAGCGCCACCGCCAAGGTCTTCGTCTCCACGCAGTCCAGCGGTACAACGTCAGAACTCCAGCAGGGCGCCAGCTTCACGGTGCAGCGGGTAAAGACATACTCAGACCTGGTGACCACCAGCGTCGTGCTGTTGCCCGTCATCGCCTCGTTGGATCTCGGCATCCCCACTGATGACCTCGCGAAGCACGTGACCGCATCCGCTCCGCTCGACACTTCGATCATCGACATCACCGTCATCGACACGGATCCGGTCACCGCCGCCAAGATAGCGAACGCTACGGCAACAAGCCTCACCGCTGTCGTGGAGGACTTCGAGACTTCGCAGGCATCAGACTCGGTGTCGCCCGTCAAACTCACGCGTGCCCAGGAAGCCTCAGTGCCGTCCGTGCCGGTCAGCCCCAACGTGCCGCTTAACATCGCGCTCGGCGCGCTGATCGGTCTCGCGCTCGGTGTCGGAATCGCAGTTCTCCGCGAGACGCTCGAGACCCGCATTCGCAACGAACACGACGTGGAACAGATCACCGACGTGGCGATCCTCGGTGGCATCGTATTCGACCCCAAGGCGCAGGAGCGGCCGCTCATCGTGCACGTCGACCCGCGCAGCCCGCGCGCGGAGTCGTTCCGCACCCTGCGCACGAACCTGCAGTACCTCGACGTGGGTCGAGTCGACCGCAGCTTCGTGATCACCTCGTCCATCGAGAGCGAAGGAAAGAGCACCACCGGCGCGAACCTGGCCATCGCACTCGCCGACACCGGCGTGCGTGTGTTGCTGGTCGACGCGGACCTTCGCCGCCCCAAGATCGCGGACTACATGGGCCTCGAGGGCGCAGTCGGTCTCACCGACGTGCTGATCGGTCGCGCCGAACTCAAGGACGTCATCCAGCCGTGGGGCAGAAACAAGCTCTACGTCCTTCCTGCCGGCCACGTACCGCCGAACCCGAGCGAACTCCTGGGCTCCGCTCGGATGGAGCACTACATCGCGGAGTTCAACAAAGCCTTCGATGTCGTGATCTTCGACGCGCCGCCGCTGTTGCCCGTGACGGATGCTGCCATTCTCGCCAAGAGTGTCGGTGGCGCGATCATCATCGTCGCTGCAGGGCGCACGCAGAAGAACCAGCTCACGGGTGCGATTTCGGCGCTCAACAACGTGGGCGCCCCTGTCTCCGGCCTTGTACTCACGATGCTCCCCACCAAGGGTCCGGACGCGTACGGTTATGGCCGGTACGGCTACGGCTATGGGTACGGTTATGGCGACGAGGTGGCTATCGTCGATGAGACGACCACTCGTCGTGAGCGGCTGAAGAAGTAGCCGATGGGTGAACCGTCCGAGTCTGAGCCTGGTTCGTTGGTCGAGCCGGTCGAGACCAAGCCCTTCACGGTCCTCGTCGTCTGCACTGGCAACATCTGCCGCTCCCCGTTGGCCGAGCAGCTGATTCGGGCCCGTTTCGCTGCCGCCGGTATCCCGGCCGTCGTCCACAGCGCCGGAACCGGGGCTCTCGTGGGATACGAGATGACGCCCGAGGCTGCCTCACTCTCCCAGCGCTATGGCGGTGACCCTGCCGGCCACGCCGCTCGGCAGATCACTGCCGACCTCATCAACGGCGCCGATCTCATCCTCACAGCGACCCGCCAGCACCGCGCGGACACCGTTTCCATTGTTCCGCGCGCTTTGCGCCGCACCTTCACCCTCAACCAGTTCGCACGCCTCATTGACGCCGTCGACCCTGCCTGGCCCAATGCGGTCGAGCCTGTCGCGGTGGTCGAGCTTGTCGAGACCCTCCGCAACTTCACCGCCGAGATCGCCGCCACCCGCGGTTATGCCCCGCCGCCGGTGCATGCCGACGACGACGACATCATCGACCCCTACCGTCAGTCGCAAGCGATCTACGAGCAAGCGGGACACGCAATAGACGACGCGGTGACAACGGTTACCACCGGCTTCGCCCGAGCGATTCGGAGAGCCTAAACATGACAACTCGTCGGCCGCCCCGCTATGTTCCCAAGGACACATCCCGTCGCCGTCTCTGGATCTACGTCGCCGTCGGCGCGTTCATCTTTGCCGACATCCTCCTTATAGTCTGGGCCCTTGGCGCCGCTCGCAGTAACGCCGATGCCGCCGAGCCGCGACCCTTCTCTCCAGTCGTCGAACCAGCGGTGGTCGAGCCTGTCGAGACCACGTTCCCTACCGCTACTCCGAAACCAACGCCCGTCGACACACAGGTCGTGCCCGTCCCAGCGACCCGTATCCTCGCTGCACTTGACGCCAACACCGCTTGGCGCGCTACCACCGGAGCCTGCCCCGAAGCCACAGCTTCACCCGAACTCACCACGGACGGCGGCGCCACGTGGAAGTCCACGAATGCCACCGGGCCGGCCAAGGTCACCGCGCTGCAGCGCATCATGGTCACAAGCGAAAAAGTGGCCTCCATGGTGGGTCTTGCGCAAGCCAATTGCGCCCCGCAGTTCGTAAAGACGTTCATCGCCGGCGACAACTATGCGTCCTACCCCAAGGAACTCGACAGCGCCTGGTACGTTGACCCGGCAGATCGCGCTCGCGTGCACAGTCCAACAGGGGACCACGCGGCGCCATGTGACGCTGTTGTAGCACTGGCGCCCCGAGACTCTAAGTCCGCCGCCGTCCTCTGCGCCAATGGTCAGGGATACACGACAGCGGATACCGCCAGCTCCTGGTCAGGGCCCGCAACAATTCCCGGCGCCATCGCCCTAGCGGCCGTTGACACCGGATACTTCGCGGCTTCGGCCGGCCGCGCAGATTGCGCTGGGGTGCAGATTCTTTCGCTCACGAACGAGCTAGCCTCGACTCCAATTGGGTGCTACCCGTTGGTCGAGCCCGCCGAGACCCTCTCTGGTAACGTCGCCCTCTCACATGCTTCAGGAACAATCTGGCTTTGGGCCGCCAGCTCTCTCGTGCGGTCCGCGGACAACGGCGCGACCTGGCGGTAGTCCTACCCCCCCCGAGCGGGTGTCGGTCTAAAAGGGGACATCGGCGGGGTAAAGTAGAACCCGCGTCTACGGTTATCGCGGCCGCATGGAGTCTGGGGGGACAGTGGGCGAGGAATCGACGGATGTAGTTGTGTCTGCCGAACGTAAAACGCGGAATCGAGACTGGCGCAGAGTCTATTCAGCCCGCCTCTCGCTAACGGACTTGCTGGTACTGATCTGGGTAGTCTTTGGCGTGCAAATAGCCTGGTTCGGCTTTGATACCGCCGCGGTAGCTTTCCGCGGCGACCGCGGTGCCCTTGCGGTGAGCTACACGACGGTTTCTATCATCATCATTACCTGCTGGATGCTCATGCTCAGCATCTTCGGCACTCGAGAGTTTCGCATCCTGGGCACCGGACCGGACGAGTACAAGCTCATTGCGAGCGCCTCGGTACGGCTTTTCGGATTGCTGGCGATCGTCGCGTATTTGTTCCAGATCGATCTCGCCCGCGGCTACATCATCATCGCCTTCCCATTTGGGATGGTCGTGCTTATGTTCTCGCGCTGGATGTGGCGCCAATGGCTGGGGGTGCAGCGACATCATGGCCGCTATTCAGCGAAGGTGCTCTTAGTTGGTTCGGTCGTGTCGGCAGCACGTATCGCTAGGGAGTTCGCTCGACAGCCGGCAGCAGGCTACGTGGTTGTCGGCGCTTGTGTGCCAAGCGCGTTCACGCGGGCTTATGTTCCCGGAACTACGATTCCGGTGCTCGGGGATGTCGATGATCTGCAGCTGAGCATAGAGGTTACAGGCGCGGACACCGTGGTCGTAACGAGCAACGGCGATATCTCCCCCGAACGAATGCGGCAACTCAGTTGGAGTCTGGAACCTGGCCGGCAGCACCTCGTCGTGGTTCCGAGCCTGACCGACATTGGCGGCCCGCGTATCCATACGCGCCCTGTGGCCGGACTGCCACTCATACATGTTGAGACGCCGCGCTACGAGGGCCGCAAGCTTTTCACGAAACGTGCTCTGGACTTCGTCGCATCTGGGATTTTCATTTTGCTCTTGTCACCACTGTTCGCGGTGATCGCCATTGCGGTTCGATTGAGCGGGTCCGGACCAGTACTATTCCGGCAGAATCGAGTTGGGTTCAACGGCAAGCGGTTCACCGTGCTTAAGTTTCGTTCGATGATTGATGATGCCGAAGCGAAACTTCCAGCGTTGCGCGGTCTTGAGCGTGCAGAAGGTAACAGCGTACTGTTCAAGATGCGAGACGATCCGCGGGTTACCCCTGTTGGGCGTTTCATCCGACGATTCAGCCTTGATGAACTGCCGCAGTTGTTCAATGTCTTCGGTGGAAATATGTCGTTGGTGGGCCCGCGGCCTCCGCTGGAAAGCGAAGTGGAGAAGTACGAGACTCACGTACACCGCAGATTCCTGGTCAAGCCTGGTGTAACTGGTCTCTGGCAGGTAAGCGGTCGCTCAAACCTATCGTGGGACGACAGCGTGAGGCTCGATCTTTACTACGTCGAGAACTGGTCATTGGCCGGAGACCTGGTGATTCTTTGGCGGACATTAAAGGCGGTGTTAGCTCCGAACGGAGCATACTAATGTCTGGTTTTCGGGGTAACAAGAATCGGGCCCATGACGCCCAGTGGCGTTCCGAATGAGCTGTCGCAGGCGTGTACTTTACGTCATTTTCGGCGTTGAGGTGATGGGGCGCGGTGGGTCCAGGAACCCCCCGACTAGACAGAGGCACGCGATCGCGCGTCATGTTAACTACGGAGTCACTCTATGAACAGCTTGCGAAAAATGCTTATCGTCGCGATTGGCATGCTGCCCGCATCAAGAGGCAAGAATCGCGCACTCGAATGCTTCGGGTACACAATAGACCGGACAGCGACCATAGGCCCTTGCCTCATTCTAAATGTGGGCGACCTCTCCATGGGAGCGGGAGCTCGAATCGGGCCATTCAACGTTTTCAGAGATCTTGCGCGTCTTAGCCTCGCGGAGCACAGCGGGGTCGGTCAGTGGAATTGGGTCTCTGCGTCTAAAGAACTCGTTGCTGCTGGTGGAGCAGGATCCTTCACCTTGGGCGCCCATAGTGCGTTTACATCGCGGCACTATGCGGATGTCAGCGGTGGATTGCGGGTGGGTGAGTTTACGACGATCGCCGGCGTGAGAAGCACCTTTATCACTCACGGCATCAACTGGGAGGAATCGCAGCAAAAAACAAAGGGAATCACAATTGGAAGTTACTGTCTCATTTCGTCCAACACTTGTGTAACTCCTGGAACCAACGTTTCGGATTCAATTGTGACCGGGATGGGCGCAACACTATCCGGCAGGTTGGACAGCAATAACAGTCTGTACGTTCAGTCAAGAGCCATACCCGCTAAGTCGAAATTGGGAGGTCTGTACTTCACACGAACCATAGGGCGAGTGACGACGAGCGGCCCGACGCACCGCTCTTCATCGGCCGAGCGTTGATCAACAGTTCTTCGGCCGAACCCGTCGTGATCATCTCTATTCGAATTGGCTTTGCATGCGAAAGCAGTTAACAAACCTCGTGTTAGCGCGAGGCCTGGCAAGTTTGGCGCAAGCAGTATCTCTGATCATCGTCGCCCGGTTGGCGAGCGTGGCTGATTTCGGACTCGTCGCGGCATTTTCTGCAGCTGCAGTCGTAACCTTCGCCGTCGCTGATCTGGGCCTGGCCTCGTTCGTGACGAAGTCGCGGGCGCTAGGTCAAAACGACCGGGTCCGCGGTGCTCTGAGGCTAAACCGAATATCAACGGCCGCATCCGGCATCATATTCCTTCTTGGGTCGCTGCTGGTGTACGCTGCAGCTGGGTCCTCACTTGTCTATGTCCTGCCCCTTACGGTGGCATTTGCGCTTGAGAAGAACATCGACGTGGCTTTAGGGGTCGCGGTCGCTGACGGGGATAGATGGTCGCCCGGAGTGTCAATTTTGCTGCGCCGCGGGCTTGGCCTCGTGCTCCTGGTGGTGGGTTGTTGGATTGGCCTCGATGGGCTTTTCGCGTATGGGCTCTCGTACCTGCTCGGTTGTATTGCGGCGCAGGCCCACCTGCGCCGATGGGTGCTCCGTAAGGCAGCACCCTCATGGTCTAGCTGTTCTCCAACGCACTGGCGCGAGCTTGTGAGGGCGTCGTTCCCATATATGCTGAATAACCTCTCGGGTCAGACGCGGATCTTGGACACAACGCTCGTTGCAGTCGTGGCGGGAGCCACAGTCGGTGGGATCTACTCCGCCGCGGCGCGAATAACCAGTCCCCTTCTTCTCATCCCAGGAGCGTTGGGGACATTGCTTATGCCTCACAGTGCCCGATTAGCTCCGATAGCGGCGAGACGCGCAGCAGGGAAAGTGGCGCTTGCTACCTTGGCGGTGGGGCTTATCGCACTCATTCCCACCATCTTGTTCTCGTCGCAGATTATGAGCACACTATTTGGGCCCGATTACGGCATAGCCGGGACGACTCTTGCTTGGTCGATGCTTGGAATGACATTCATCGCGTTGTCGACACCCCTCGGAGCAATTCTCCAGAGCCAAGGGCATGAGGTCGCCGTAGGACGACTCGGCCTTCTGTTTGCACCGATATCGCTCTTCGGTGTTGGGATTGGAGTTATGTGGGGAGGAGCGGCGATCGGAGCCGCATTCCTCGCTGTGATTTTTCTGCTGAAGTGTGCAGCTTTTGGCGTAATGATCTCGCTGCCGTCCTTCGGTCAGGCCCAACCTAGTGTGGCGTGAGTAACACGCCGCCTGAGGTCTGTAGGAAACCAAATTGCGAACGGGGCGAAGTATTGACGTCTGCGCGGAGGAATTGATGCGAAACTCTAACGGCGCACACCGAATTTCAGGTGGCCGTTTCGGTGCACACTCGTCAACTCGTTTGACTCTGAGCGCTCCTCACCCGCAGATTTTCGGCAGAACTCTTCGTTGCCAGCGGTCCACCGAAGGCGTATAGCTCGGTGAGCAGATAGCAGTGTCCTCAATAACGACGTAAGGGGAGAACCAGGATTTCGGTCACAACGCTTCAGGAGCTTTGACCGCCATCCGCGACATGATGCTAGGAGACTCGTTCGGGCGGCCACACTAGTCCAGGGCATGGTCTACGCAAATGCCCAACGGCGACCATCGGTTGCTTCGCGAGCGAGGAACCGAGCGCTTTCCCACACCTGCCAGCCCAAATAATTTTGCGCCGGCCCGGGAACGATCTGGTTCGCATAGTTGGCAAAAGAGGGCAGAGGAAACTGAGGCGAAATCCGGCAGATTCCCTCCGGATTCACCTGACTGATTCCGGAGTTCGTCGCTTTGTTCGAGTGTCATAAGCGGGAAGTTCAACGATCGAAGTGCCAGTAGCGGTTGCGATGGCAAGCAGGATTGGCAGTGCGACGTAGGGATTGTTCAGTCCGCTTACGGAAAGCCCGTTGGTGAACGCGAGCAGAAGTAATGTTGCGCTCAAGCCGAGCTCAACATTGGATCGGCGAAGTGTGTACCAGGTCACGCTAAACGCGATGATAAGTCCGACGATCCCGGCGTCGAAGGCCACCCGCATTACGAACGCGTGAAAGATGACTGAATAACAGTGTCCATCTCCGGTCGACGAAAAAAGGTTGACATAAAACGACAGACGACCGCACCCGCCTGAGCTAAGCGGGGTAATTGGAGCGGTCCCAAACAGCCACGTGAGAACGTTCCAAGCCTGCGTCTCGCCGAGGAACACGTTAAGAAAATTTAGACGGTCTATCCCTCCATTTTGCGCGCGGCTTTCGAAGACCTGCACCAAGGCAATCACTAAGACGGGCAGCGTGCACGCGAGCAGGTAGCGAACGAATAGGTTCGCAGATTTGGCCTGCAGGATTACGTAGACGACGAGGATCGCGTATGCAATCGCACCACTACGGGAGCCCGAAGTGAGGACGAGAACTCCGAGTAAGAGCATGGCCCAGAACCGACTGCGATCCGTTAGGCGCGAATATAGCACCGCGACCAGACCGGAGAACAGCGCGATTTCAAAGTTGTTTTCGGTCAGTAGCCCAGACCGTGCACCCGGCCCCAACGTCAAAAGGGTGAGTGCGGTCTTCGCTAGGGCAAGCCCGAGCAGGATCCACATCAGCCGTACGAGCGATCTCGCAGGTCCCCAGGTTCGGCCGACGGCAAAAGCAAAAGCGACCAAGTAAAGGAGCCAGCGGTACGCCTGAAAGAAATCCACCATTGGAGACTCTGATGCGAGAGCCGGAATGATTCGTGTCAGCGAATATCCGCCCAGAAGTAGGAGTAGTCCTGTCGTACGGATCGATCCGCGCACTAGGTAGGTCACCATGAATGCGATGATCCATGCATCGAGTAGAGTCTCGACAGGCAAAGGCGAATAGGTTCCAATGCTAGGGACGCTAAGGGCTGCTCCGACTATCAGCAGTGCGTAGAGGGAAATCCGCAGGAAGGCCGGAACCGCGTTGCGGTCGCCGCTCATCTGGACGGCATAGACCCCCACATTCGTCCTTTCAATTGATCAGAACGTGCTCGTACCCGCCGCCGAGTTCAGCTGCAGAACCACCCCTGGTACCCAATTGATCATATCCCGCGCAGGAAGGGTGCCCGGCACTCTTCGATGAGGGGCAACCACCTGCAAGAGTGTCAAGAAGGCAGCGCGCGATTTCCAGCCGTCGGCTCCCTGAAATTGAGGAAAGTAGACTGCCTCGATCGTGTCAGGTTCTGTCGACGGTGCGCCGGGAGTGAACAGCCGTTGTTGGACCCTCGGTCGATGGTTCGAATGCAACTATTCGAACCTATCGGTCGATGGACGGCTGACTCAACCGAACGATCGTTATCAGAACCGAGCGAATTTCCCAGCTTGCTCGCGGGTGTTGATCTGTGAACCAGCTAGAGCGCCGACGCGGGCCGAGAGGTCAAGGGGCGCGGCGCCTCATACTTACGTGCGTACAAGACCGCAGGAAAAAACGTGTGCGCGACACTCCATTTGGAAACTACGCGCCTACTACTTGTCGTAGGCTGCTGAGTCGCTGCATTCTTGCCGACGCAAATGGGATTTGGGGATTTCAGTTTGATAAAGGTCTTACAGTTCTGCAATACGCTCGCTGAGAGCGACGGCGGACCAGCTAGGTATTCCTTAGATCTACACCACGCTCTGCGGAGGGCTGGGGTGCACGCCCGACTCGTGAGCATCCGTCCGAGAATGCCAAACTCTCTTGCCGAACCGCTTCCCGGCGATGCTGAGTCAAGTTCGGTTAGATTTTTTCGGATGACCCCCTCGGGTAAAGCCTCGATCGGAATAGTGGAGCTACTGCGCCAGGTACGGGAATCCGACGCCATCATTATCGACGGGTACTACCTTCCTTGGATCCCGCCCTTGACGCTCATTTCTCGAGCGCTTGGAACGCCAATCTACCTAGCCCCACATGGTTCCTTGACTTTGCACCAACGGAATACTTCGAGAATTAAGAAGTGGCTCTTCACGCTTATTTCTCGTTGGGCAGTCGACAGGCAAGTCCGCCGATTCATTGTCATGTCGCAGCGTGAGGGCGACGAGCTTCTGATTGGAATCCCCCATGCGCGTGTAGAAGTGACTGGTGCCGGGACGACTATCCCCTTGTCGGGCTATGCAGACGGACCATGCCATTCACCGGTCCGGCTGTTATCCCTTTCTAGAATCGCGCGGAAGAAAAGAATTGACCTCATGATTGCGGCCGTGGGGGAGTTGAGCGATGCTGGCACTGCTGTGAAGCTCGTGATTGCCGGCTCTGGCGACATTCAGCTGGAAAGAGAGTTGAAAGCGCAAGCTCGAGTGTTGGAACTCGAAGACAAGATTGACTTTGTCGGCATGATCAGTGGCGAAGGGAAGCGCGAGTGCTTGAAATCATCGGACATTTTCCTGCTCCCTAGTGACGACGAGAATTTTGGAATTGGACTTGCCGAAGCGATGTCGCACGGACTATTGAGCATAGTAAGTGCACAAGTTGACGCCTCTGCCCTTATGTCGACCAGCGCTGGAATAATTATCGCTGACCCGACTGCTCCGATGATCGCCGAAGCAATCCGGGAGCTTGCAAACTCAAGTGATTTCGCTGAACGGCGAAAGAGTGCTCGCAGCGAGGCGGTTGACGCGTTCGGTTGGGACGCAATCGGGCGAACTTGGACCGATATGTTCATAAGAACCAAGTAGCCAACGGTCCTGCGTCTGGCCACGGTTTTCCGGAATTAGAACGGGCTATGAGCCGATAATCGATCCGATTCTGCTCGCCTTGCCTGGGGCAAAGGTCATGCGTTGGTGGCCGTAAACGCGTTATCGGTTACCGTTTGACCGTCGGCGTCCTAACCATGCTCCTCACTGACTTGGGCTTGCGCAGGGGTAAACCCCTCGACAGCGCTTCTTCATCGCGACCTTCCGTAGACATGTCCACTTCGAGCTCAGCGTCCTGAAGCTTCACGCGGGCTGCGAGCCACGTAGCTGGCTAGGTCAATGCGCCGCAGGTCTCTCCGACGTCCCAACAATTGACCACTTGCGCGGAACCAGAAGTCTCGCTCGATCGCGAGTTCCGGCTCAACATGCTTCCGCGTGGACTATTTCTGGAGCGGCTTCAACGTGATGCGAGCCACCGTCTGTCTTCTCGGGTCCCCAAGCCAGGACTCCCCAGCATGAAACGGCAGGAGACCGCACGAGATTGTTCCGTCAAGGCCAAGTAACACTCAAGGTCTCCGGGTGGCGTTAAGGATCGAAACCCACGATTCAGCAACTTGTCCCCAAGAAAAGGAGCGCTCCGCGGCAGCAAACGCGCACATTCGCGCTTGGCTAAAAAGCGGGCTAGCTGAGATTTCAACGATTCCGTGCGCCAGCGCCTCAGGGGAGTGGGAGTGCATAATCCGTCCACCGGGATTGTTGCGAATGACGGACGCTGCGGCTACGTGCTGACTTGCAACGGCAGGCAGGCCATGCGCGAGCGCTTCGGCAAGCGCAATGCCAAAATTCTCATCATCACTGGGCAACAGGAAGATGTCAGAATTCCAAAGAAGATTGCGTTTGGCGGTTCCATCAATTTGACCGACGAACTTTACGCAATCCTCGATGTCCAACTTATGCACTTGATCTCGAAGGGATTTCACGATACCTGGATCACCTTGGCCCGCGATAGTGAGTTCGCATTCGATATTTTCGGAACGAAGAAGGGCAACCGCGTTGAGCATCATGTCGATGCGCTTTTTCTTGGAGATCCTCGAAACAGATAGCAAGCGAATTGGCGCATGTAGCCCGGCATAATTCGCTGGAGGCTGCATTGTCGTGCCTACGCCAGCAGTCTGTGCACTGCTTGACGGAAAGCGTGCTCGAATCGCTTCAGCTTCCGATTCCGAACCGGTCACAAACGTTGAGGCATATCGGCGAATGAGCCAACCGGCAACCCATTCGAACAACGCCTTCTTCGGACGGCTCAGTCGTTGCTGTCGGGTCGTCAGCGCGCCGTGTGGCATTACGGCGACGGGCTTACGCGCCAGCATCGACAGCAGCACTACGAGTGGAATCCAGAAAATGTAGTAGCCGTGAATAATGACAAAGTCCGAGTTTGTGATTTCGTTGAATACCTTGACGAGAGGCAGAATCCGGCCTGGCTCCCTCAATCTTGGAACGATATGGCGAGGTCCCGGCGACGGCAACTGGGACTCATCTACCGAACTAAGGACGGACTCACGTTCGGTACCTCTAAACCAGAAGAGATTTGCGGTCACCCCTGGGCGGGCGTTTAGGCTTAAGTTCAGTTCGAACGAGTTACGCGCAGGACCGCCATCAGAGATAGCGATTGTATTGGCGAACTGCGCGATGCGAATCGGTTGGTCATTCCCCGACACGCGCAAGCTCCCTGGATTTTACCGAAATCTGCCAATAGTAGGTGGAAAGTGCGATCGCATAGTCGAGGCCGGACCGACCATCGAGGAAACCGAGCCTCGCCACATATGAGTATAAAAAAAACGCCACGGGCTTGAATGGCACCGAATCGAACACTCTGCCTTTAGTTGTGCGCTTCGAAGCGATGTCTGACTTTAACGCCTTGTTCTGAGCCAGGTAGGCCTCCCAATCCGAGTATCGATTATGTCGATCAAACCAGCTTTGGACTGGGTCGCGGTCGTCGTGGAGTAGCCGGCTTCGGAAGGCACCAACGCGACCTACTGCGACAGGTTGATAGTGACCCTCAACTTCGCGAATTCCTGGCGCATCAAGGTCATCGATGACGGGGAATCGAGTCTGCCTCCGGTCAAGAAGCGACCTCTTCGTCACCCTGTGTCCATGCTTCAAGAAACGCCCTGCAAATCTGTATGACAGGAGTATGTCGTAGGCGGCGAATCGTCGATCCGACATCTCATCGAGTCGGGCCTTGATCTCCACGATGAACTCCGTCGTTGGCCTCTCGTCGGCGTCCAAAAGAAGGACCCAATCGTGCTTTGCGTTGACGTTGTCGAGCGACCATTGCTTCTTCTTGGGATACTTGCCATCCCACGTGAATTGAAAAACCTCGGCTCCGTTGGCCTGTGCGATCTCGATCGTGCCGTCCGAGCTGTGAGAGTCAACAATGATCACTTGATCAAATTCGTGAAGCGCTCCTAGAGTCTCGGCGATCCCTGCCTCTTCGTTTTTCGTCAGAACGATTGCTGTCACGGGGATTTTGTTGGTGCTCATTCTGTTTTCGATTCCATTCGTATGCACTACGCGGCGAAGCGTTGGCCCAAATTCACAGCTTGCGCGCTCGCTGGCGCACCCCAGATGCAATTCGGCGGCACATCGCCGCCAACCACTGTTCCAGGTTTCACAAGCGCCGATTGCCCGATGTTTGTACCGCCTAGGAGAACGCACCTCGATGTGATCCATGCGCCATGGCTGATCGTTATCGGTCGGGTGATCAGGGCCATATTGCCGCGGTGGGCATGACTACCAGTTGTCAAGAAGGTTTCCTGGGAGATGACAACGTCGGAACCGACATGAATTTGATCTTGATTGTGGAACCAGACACCTTCGCCGATCCAAGATCGGTCGCCGATATGGAGTTTCCACGGAAACTTGACGCGAGTTCGCGGGCGGAACACTACCTTGCTACCAATCTCAGCGCCAAAGAGGCGAAGGATGCGTACGCGGAGGCCAGAGCTGATCTGCCAGGGGTTTGTTACAAAGATCAACTCGACTACCGCCCACAGAAAGACAAAAAACCTTGGACGGTCCCACGCAGCGCGCTCGCCTGGTGCGTGCGCCAAGTTGATGACTGGGATTTCCCCGGGCAGTGGAGACTGCTCGTTGTCCACTAAGCCCCCCCCGAAATTTCGTCACTCCCTGATCGCATAGTCTCGAAGAATGCCGTCGACTACCCGAATAGCAATTCTAGGACTGAATTTTCCTCCGGAGCCGACCGGCATCTCTCCGTATACCGGGTCTCTCGCCCACGGTCTAGTCGAACGCGGGATGATCTTGCGTGTCTTGACTACTCATCCGCACTATCCGGAATGGGCTTTCCGGAAAGGTTACGGCCAATGGTCACGTCGTGAGGACATCGACGGCGTGCGGGTTAGTCGCTTGCGTCACTACCTTCCAACCCGCCCTGAGGGTGTGCGGCGGCTGATCTCCGAACTCTCGTTTGGCGCCCGGCTTTTGTTTGCGCGATGGGGAAGACCAAACATCGTAGTAATGGTCTCGCCTGCGCTATTTTCGACAGCTGTAGCAGTTCTGCGAGCACGATTCAGCCCAGCGAAGCCCGCTGTCGTGGTTTGGGTGCAAGACCTTTACAGCTTGGGGATCACCGAGACGGGCGCGGGCGGTGGGCTTGTCGCGCGACTGATGACGTGGGTTGAGTCGAAAACGCTGAAGGCCGCCACGCGAGTTGTCGTCATACACGAACGATTCGCGGCCTACGTGTCGAACTCACTCGGTGTCGATCCCTCGAAAATCGAAGTCGTTCGCAATTGGACTCATCTTCAGCCGACGGTATATGTCGATCGTGAGGCGGTTCGTTGTCGGCATGGCTGGAGGGACGAGGAAACGGTGGTGCTTCATGCCGGAAACATGGGTGCCAAGCAGGGGCTCGAGAATGTCATCGACGCTGCACGGCTTTCAGATGTTCAAGGTGCGCCAGTGCGATTCGTTCTGCTGGGCAATGGCAGTCAACGAGACCGCCTTCACGAACTCGCCTACGGAATCGCCAGACTACAATTCATCGATTCTCTCGACGATGACGCTTTTCAGAGCATCCTCGCTGCTGCGGACGTCCTACTTGTCAACGAGAAGCCCGGTGTCTCCGAGATGGCTGTTCCCAGCAAGCTGACCTCCTATTTCAATGCAGGACGCCCCGTGCTCGCAGCCACAGACATGTGCGGAGTGACCGCAGGTGAAATCGATGCTGCGGGCGCGGGCACGGTCGTCGAGGCGGGCGACCCACAGGCGCTCCTCGATGCGGCAGTGGCTCTTGGACAGGATTCCGAACGTGCGCAAATACTCGGTGCGAGTGGCCTGCGGTATCGCGAAGAAGTGCTCGGCGAGGAGGCCGCGCTCAATCGCTATGCTGGGATACTGACAAGCTTGGCAGCGGAGCGCGGCCGCTAGCGCGGCCGCCCTTGCCGACATTTATTATTGGGGAAATTGTGTCAAAACGCGCCTTCATTACAGGCATTACTGGCCAAGACGGGTCGTACCTGGCCGAGCTGCTGCTGGCGAAGGGCTATGAGGTACACGGTCTGATTCGGCGTGCCTCGACTTTCAACACATCGCGCATCGACCACCTGTACGTTGACCCGCACGATCCCACCGCCAAGCTTTTCTTGCACTACGGCGACTTGAGCGATGGCTCCCGTCTGGTAACCCTCCTTGCCGAGATTCAGCCGGACGAGGTTTACAACCTTGCTGCGCAATCACACGTACGGGTCTCGTTCGACGAGCCGGAACACACCGGTGACACGACGGGCATGGGGACCATCCGGCTCCTCGAGGCGGTGCGTATGTCGGGGATCACGACGCGGTATTACCAGGCATCAAGCTCCGAGATGTTCGGAGCCACGCCTCCACCGCAAAATGAAGACACGCCGTTTTACCCGCGCTCACCGTACGGCGCAGCAAAGGTATACAGCTACTGGGTGACCAAGAACTACCGCGAGGCATACGACATGTTCGCGGTCAACGGCATCCTGTTCAATCACGAGTCGCCTCGGCGGGGCGAGACCTTCGTCACCCGCAAGATCACCCGGGCCGTCGCGGCCATCAAGGCTGGCAAGCAAGAACACGTTTATCTCGGAAACCTCGATTCCATCCGCGACTGGGGCTATGCCGCCGAATACGTCGAGGGTATGTGGCGCATGCTCCAAGCCGACGAACCCGAGGACTTCGTGCTAGCAACGGGAGGCCACTTCACCGTGCGTGACTTCGTGGAAACCTCATTCAGCCACGCTGGACTCAACTGGGAAGACCACGTCAAATTCGACGAACGCTACCTTCGGCCGACTGAGGTAGACGCCTTGGTTGGCGACGCCTCGAAAGCCCGGGAGAAGCTCGGTTGGATATCCACGGTCGACACGGCAGAGCTCGCGCGGATCATGGTCGATGCCGACATCTGCGCGCTCGAGCACGCCGGCCGACACTGGATCGACGAGGTCAAACTCGCGAGCTGGGGGACCAACTAGCCATGGCAAGTGAAAAGGCTCAGCTGGTTCCCGACGAGCGCGACCGCGTTGAGTTCGAACCGGCGCCGTTGGACCGGTCTTCTCGCTTCTATGTTGCCGGACACCGCGGCCTCGTCGGCTCTGCCATCTGGCGGAAGCTGCAGGCCGAAGGCTTCACCGACCTCATCGGAAGGTCTTCGGCTGAACTGGATTTGAAGGACCGTGACGCGGTCTTCACGTATTTCGCCGAGACCAAGCCTCGTTACGTCGTTCTCGCCGCGGCGAAGGTAGGCGGAATCCTGGCGAACAGCACCTACCCGGTCGACTTCCTCAGTGACAACCTGCGCATTCAGGTAAACGTCTTGGATGCCGCCCGTGAACACGGCGTTGAACGACTCCTCTTCCTGGGCTCGTCCTGCATCTATCCCAGGCTCGCCGAGCAGCCGATTCGTGAGGATTCGCTGCTCACCGGGCATCTTGAGCCCACCAACGACGCATACGCCATCGCGAAGATCGCCGGCATACTGCAGGTGCAAGCCGTGCGCCGCCAGTATGGGCTCCCTTGGATTTCAGCCATGCCTACTAACCTCTACGGCCCCGGTGACAACTTCTCCCCGCAGGGCTCACACGTCCTTCCGGCGCTCATTCGGCGTTATGACGAAGCGGTGAAGTCCGGCGCGGAGACGGTGACCAACTGGGGTACCGGTACGCCGCGGCGCGAGTTCCTGCACGTGGACGACATGGCTGCCGCGTGCCTTCATCTCCTGGAGAACTACGACGGGCCGGAACAGGTCAACGTCGGCACTGGGTCAGACGTCACGATCGCCGAGATCGCTGAAACGATTTCACGAGTCGTGGGTTACACGGGAGCCACAACCTGGGACGCATCTAAGCCCGACGGAACTCCGCAAAAGTTGCTCGACGTGTCCAAGCTGGCCAACGAGGGTTGGACCTCGGCCATAGGTCTGGAAGAGGGCCTGCGTTCCACTGTGAAGTGGTACCGCGACCACGTCGGCGCGATTCGTCAGTAGCTTGAGGTGCCGGCGAATCCGCGGCACTACTTAGGCTCTGATTTGGATGATGTGAAATGACACCCTCGCGCGCGGCCAGACGCCGCTTGAGAACCCGGTCCCGTGGCCGCGTCTTGGGATGGTGGATCGTGGGCTCGCTTTGCGTGGTGGTTATCGGTGCGCTCATGTGGGTCGGCGTGCGAGCGCTCCTCGCCAAAACGGAACTCCAGAGTGCAGTACCGCTGGCGGCGAAGATCCAGGATGAAATCGTCGCAGGTAACGCGGGGGGAGCCAGCCAGGCATCCAAGGATCTTTCATCGCACGCGGCGAGTGCCGCCAGTCTCACGAGCGACCCTGTTTGGAAAATGTTCGAATTCGTGCCGATGCTGGGTGAGAACCTTCGGGCTGTGCGCCAGCTGGCGGCGGTCGTCGATGATATTTCCACCCAGGCGATCCAGCCGCTGAGCGCTATCGCTAGCGGGATTCAGGTGAGTGATTTCAAGCCTGTCGACGGAGCAGTGAACGTGCAGCCCCTCATAGACGCCCAGACGCACGTGGCTGCGGCGAACGCGGCACTCGCCCGTGCGGAACGTGAGGTGCGGTCGATCGACACGTCGGGCACCATCTCCGTGGTAACGAATGCAAGAGCGGAGCTGCAGTCGGCCGTCGAAAACGCAACCGATGCGGTTGGCGTGGCGGACCGCGCGGTACGCCTTATTCCGACCATGCTCGGTGCTTCGGGGCCGCGCAACTACTTGTTGCTCTTCCAAAATCCGGCAGAGCTACGGGCCTCGGGTGGAATTCCGGGAGCGGTTGCCCTCGTCCACACCGATAGCGGACGCATGGAGTTAACGCAGCAGGCGTCGGCTTCCAGTTTTCCGCGCTACAAAGAGCCCGTTCTCGAGTTACCCGCGGACAGCCGTGGAATTTACGGCGACATCATGGGCCAGTACATGCAAGACGTCACGCTCACGCCAGACTTCGCGACCTCGGGCAAACTCGCCCGTGAGATGTGGCGATTGCAATACGGTGTGGAAGCCGACGGCGTGCTGTCCATCGATCCGGTGGCGCTGAGCTACCTGTTGAAGGCAACAGGCCCGATAACCCTGTCCACCGGTGACGTGCTGTCATCGGACAACGCCGTCAAGCTGCTTCTGAGTGACGCTTATGCGCGATACGACGATCCACAGGACCAGGACGCGTTCTTCGCAGCGGCGGCCGCATCGGTTTTCTCCGCCGTCTCAAGCGGCAATACGGACCCGAAAGCCCTGATCCAGGCCTTGGCGAAGGCGGGCGGCGAACATCGGATGTTGGTGTGGAGTGCCCACGAGGAGGACCAGGCGGTTCTGGCGGACACCGCGCTGGCAGGCGGGTTACCGCGGAGCGATGCGCACACCAATCGGTTCGGGGTGTACCTGAACGATGCCACTGGGGCAAAGATGGACATGTACCTGGACGTGAAGATAGGCGTTGGCCAGGTAACCTGCCGCCAGGATAAACGCCCCAATTATGGGGTCAGCGTCACGTTGACCAACACCGCGCCAGCAGACGCAGCCACGGCGTTGCCCGAGTATGTGACGGGTGGGGGAGCGTTCGGTGTGGCTCCCGGGAACGTGAAGACGTTGGTGTCGGTGTACGGGGTACCGGGGATGCAAAATCTCGGTCTGACCCGTGATGGCGCGGCAATCGCCTATCACCCCACAACGGACTCAGCACATCCCGTGAGCCTCGTGAGCGTAGAACTCGCACCCGGCGAGAGCACTGTGCTGACATTCGGTTGGCTTGGCCCGAATGCGTTCGTCGGGGACGTCTTAACCCAATCGACACCTGTAATTTACAGAAATGATCCCGCGGAGTTGGCGTTAACCTGTGAATCTCCTCTATGGTGAGAGAACGTTTCGTGTGACGCTATTCGGGTTCCGCACGATGATCATCAACTTTCTGGGGGCACCTCACATGGGCAAGAAATCTTTCGCTGCGATCGCACTCGCCGTTCTCGCAGTATTCGCAGTACCGGTTGCAGCTAACGCTGCTGGCTACGTCCCGTCGTCTGACGTGGCCGTGTCAGGGGCTGCCACTCCCGGCGGCACCGTAAACGTCACCTTCGAGAGCGGCTTCACCGCCGGCGAGTCCGTCTCGTTCGCTGTGACCGGTGAAGGCTCCGCCACCCTCGCGGTGTTCAAGGCTGCCACGGTCAGCCTCACGAAGACCGCAACGGCTGGCGGCGCTGCAAGCGTCGCAGTCACGCTGCCTGCTGGCGCAACCGGCACCTACACCACCACGGCCACCGGCCTCTCGTCTGGCACCGTCGGAACCGCCGCGATCACCGTCGCAGCTGTCGACTCAGGCGCTGCATCCACCAACGGTCTGGCCAGCACCGGCTACGACGCTCCGATGCTGCTCATCTGGGCTGCAGCGGGCGCACTGGTCCTCGGCCTCGCACTCGTCGTCGTGCTGAACATCGTTCGTCGCCAGCGCGCCACCGCGTAACGCTGAGGCGCACACGCGCTGAGAGCTACAAATGAAGAAGCCCCGGACGGTGAACTGGTCCCCGTAAGTTGGACTGGTTATTCAGACGTTAGCAGGGGATCAAGCCGCGAGGGCCTGAGTTCGGTATTGCACCGGGCTCAGGCCCTCGAGCTTTGTCGATATCCGGTCGGTGTTGTACCAGTGGATGTATTCGGTGATG
>NZ_JBFRFS010000013.1:0-143608 GCF_052114945.1 Glaciibacter sp. 2TAF33 | reverse complement strand
CCGTGCTCGGGTTGGATCCCGCAACCCCACTCGCATCGTTGATCGACGCGCCACCAGCGATCGCCCGCCAAAACGTGATCCTGCTCTTCAAACGCAACGTCACAACACCCTCCAAACATCAGGTGTTGCAACCACGCCCTGAACCCAGGGCGGCACGAAGGTGTTTTATACGTACCTCACCATGGGCGCGCGCCGATGGGCGTCAGGGCGCCGCGGTTCAGACGTCGTTGCCGAGTGCGCGTAGCGCACGCTGCGCCGAGCCGCCAAGGCCCCACTCGGCGGCGAGCCGGTCGACGGCGGCCAGCTGGTCGTCGGAGAGCGGGCGGATGCGCGCATCCACCTCCCCGAAGTCGAGGTCACGCACCACGTCCACCACCGTCGGTGCCACCGCGAGGTAATCGCCCGCCGCGAGGATCTTCGCCCGAACCGACGCCGACATCGGGGCAGCCGGGTCGGCGGCGACCGCGAGGATGCCGCCCAGGTCGCCGTACTCCCCCAGCAGGCTCGCCGCGGTCTTCTCCCCCACCCCGGGGACGCCGGGGAGCCCGTCGGAGGTATCCCCGCGCATCGCGGCAAAATCGGCATACTGCGCCGGGGCGACCCCGTACTTGGACTGCACGACGGCATCCGTCACCAATTCGAGCTTGCTCATGCCGCGGGCCGTATAGATGATGCGCACCTGCCGGGCGTCGTCGACCAGCTGGAACAGGTCGCGGTCGCCGGTGACCACGTCCACCGGAACCGTGGCCTGGCTTGCCAGGCTGCCGATCACATCATCCGCTTCATGCAATGTCGCGCCGAGCACAGTGATGCCGAACGCGTCGAGGAGCCGGCGGATCACCGGCACCTGCGCCACCAGCGCGTCAGGCGTTTCCTCCACGTCGACGCCGCCGGGTACGACACGGGCCACCCGATGCATCTTGTAGCTCGGGATGAGGTCCACCCGCCACCGGGGCCGCCAGTCGTCATCCCAGCAGGCGACCAGCTCCGTCGGCTCATAATCGGAAACCAGCCGGGCGATGATGTCGAGCAGCCCGCGCACGGCGTTGACCGGCGTGCCGTCGGGCGCACGCACCGTGTCGGGCACGCCATAGAAGGCACGGAAGTACAGCGACGCGGTATCCAGAAGCATCAGGCGCTCGGTCATCTGCCGATCATCCCACGACACGCGGGCGGGCACACCTTCAGGCGGGTGGCCGGATGTATCGGAGGAACAGCATGTCACCGGCCGGGAGTGCATGCGCCAGCGCCATCGACCGGGTCGACGGGACGCCGCCGCGCGCGATGCGGCCCGCCGGGCCTGCCTCGAGCAGAGGGCTGAGGGTGAGGCAGAGTTCGTCGACGCAGTCCGCCTCGATCAGAGCCCCGAACAGGTGCGGGCCGCCCTCGCACAGCACCTGGGTCAGGCCGCGGGCGGCGAACTCGGTGCGCATCAGGCGCACGTCGACGGCATCCGTCCCGCAGACCAGGACGTCGGCGACCTCGGCCAGCGCCGCCCGCCGGCCGGCCGGCGACGCCGCGTGGGTCACTACGATCGGGCGGACCGCCGCCTCGGTGAAGAACGGATGCGACGGTTCGATGTCCAGCCGGGCGGAGACGATGGCGAGCGTCGGTTGCGCGGCGAGCCCGCGGTCGGCTCGCCAGGCCGCGTCGGCCGGTTCGGCGCGCACCCCGCCGTATCCCTCGGCGCGCACGGTCCCCGCGCCGACGAGGACCACATCGGCCAGGAGCCGCAGCGTGTCGAACACCAGCCTGTCGTCGGCGTTGCCGAGGCCGCCGCTCAATCCGTCCCGGGTCGCGGCCCCGTCCAGGCTGCTGATGAAATTCACCCGCAGCCACGGCACGGCACGGTCGGCCACCCGATAGAGCTCGACCAGGTCGGCCTGTTGCAGCACCGACGGCAGCTCAGCCAGCCGGTCGAGCTCGAGCAGGTCCCCCTCGTCCAGCATGGACATCAGGTCAGCCCCACGTTATGGCGCAGGTACGCCGGCTCGCGGAAGCCGAGGATTGCCTCCGTCATGCGGGCGGCGTCGACCGCCGCCGCGACGTTGTGCATGCGCAGGATCCGGGCGCCCTGCAGGATGCAGAACACGGCGGCGGCGACAGACCCGTTCACGCGTGACCCCCGGTCGCGATCCAGGGTCTCGCCGATGAAGTCCTTGTTCGAGACGGCGACCAGGGTGGGAAAGCCCAGGGCGGTGATCTCGCCGAGCCTTCTCGTAAGCTCGAGCGAGTGCGCGGTGTTCTTGTTCAGGTCGTGGCCGGGGTCGATGATGATCCGGTCCGGCGGAACTCCGCGGCCGGTGGCCCGGTCGACGCGCTCCCGCAGGAAATCCGCCACCTCCGCCACGACGTCGCGGTACTGGGGTGCGGGGTACGGGGTGCGGGGCCGGGCCAGGCTGTGCGTGATCACCAGGCTCGCGTCGCTGTCGGCGACGACCTCCGCCATCGCCGGGTCATGCACGCCGGTGGTGTCGTTGATCACGTGTGCGCCGGCGCCGATACCGGCCAGCGCCACCTCGGGGTGGAAGGTGTCGATCGAGATCACGGCTCCGCTGCCACGGAGGGCTTCCACCACCGGGAGCACCCGATCGATCTCGGCGCTGATCGGCACTGCTGGTCCCGGCGCGAATTTCGCCCCTCCGATGTCGACCCAGTCGGCTCCCTCGGCGATGGCCGCACGTGCCGCCGCGACGGCGGCATCCAGCGCGAACGTCGCGCCCCGGTCGTAGAAGGAGTCGGGAGTGCGGTTGACGATCGCCATCACCGCCACTTGCCGCGAGAAGTCGAACACGCGACCCCCGATCGTTCGGCGCGGAATCTCCAACTCGGGCACCACAACGCCGGTGATGCCGGGCGCGATCTCCATTCAGCCCTCCCCGCCGGCCGGGCCGACCGACACCGGCTCAGCTGACGCGTGGTCCGCTGTGACGCTGTCCAGCTCGATGCCCTCATCCGCCAATCGGCCGACATCGACCAGGACGCCGGAGCGGATGAGGCGCTGCACCGCGTCGTTCACGTCCCATACGTTCACGTTCATGCCGGCCACCACTCGTGAATCCGCGACCCAGAACGCGACGAACCTGCGGGCGGCGAGGTCACCGCGAATCACGACCTCGGCATCCGTCACCAGGTCCGCATAACCGGAATACTCCATCCCGAGGTCGAACTGGTCGGTGTAGAAGTAGGGGATCTCGTCATAGCTGATCACGGCCCCGGCCATCGAACGCCCGGCGGCGACACCGGCATTCTCGGCGTTCGCCCAGTGCTCGATGCGGATCGGGTGGCCGAGCACCGGGTGGAACACCCGTGCGACGTCGCCGACCGCATAGACGTCGGCCGCCGACGTGCGGAAGGCGGCGTCAGTGATGATGCCGTTGTCGACCTCGAGCCCGGCGTCGGCAGCGAGGCCGGTGTTCGGGATGGCGCCGATACCGACCACGACCACATCCGCCGGCACGACCTCGCCGGTGTCCAGGAGCACCCCGGTCACCCTGCCGTCCTCACCGACGAGGTCGCCGACGGAGGTCGACATGCGGAGGTCGACGCCGTTGGCGCGGTGCAGGTCGCCGAAGACCGCACCCACCTCGTCTCCCAGGATCAGGTTGAGCGTGATGCTCTCCCGGCCGAGCACGGTGACGGGATTGCCGTAGTGGCGGGCAGCAGAGGCGGCTTCGAGGCCGATCCAACCGGCGCCGACGATCACCACCCGGCTGCTCCCGGCCGCCAGCGCCTCCCTGAGCCGTTCAGAGTCGTCGAGCGTGCGGAGGTGGAACACGCCCGCCAGGTCGCCCCCGGGGCTGCGGTAGCGACGCGGCGCTGCGCCGGTCGCGAGGAGCAGTTTGTCGTAGTGAAGCACCTCCCCGTCGGCCAGCGTCAGCGTATGGTCAGCGGGAGCGAGAGCGGATGCCGCCTGTCCCGTCGCCACCTCCACCCGGTGTTCCGAATACCACTCGTCCGGGTGCACGAAAACGGCGTCCCGGTCGGCAGCGCCCTGCAGGTACTCCTTGGACAGCGGCGGACGGATGTACGGCCGGTGGTCTTCGGCGGCGACGATCAGAATGCGCCCGTCGAACCCCTCGTCCCGCATGCCCTGCGCCGCGCGCGCCGCGGCGAGACCGCCGCCGACGATCACGAATACCTGGTCACTGGTGCTCATCATTGACTCCCTGCCTGGTGAGGTTTCTGCCTGCGCGGTTCTAGCCGCGGAGCCCGCACAGGGCGAAGAACTCGTCCCTGCTGCGTGCGTCTTCCCTGATCGCGCCGTGCAGCGCGCTGGTAGTGGTCGCCGACCCGACGACCTTGACCCCGCGGAGCGACATGCACATGTGCTCCGCTTCGATCACGACACCGACGCCCCGTGGGGCGAGCTCTGCCTGCAGCCAGTCGGCGACCTGTTTGGTCAGCCGCTCCTGCACCTGCAGGTCACGGGCGAAGAACTCCAGCACCCTGGCCAGCTTCGACAGCCCGAGGATCCGTTCGCCGGGGAGGTACCCGATGTGGGCGACGCCCTGGAACGGCAGCAAGTGGTGCTCGCACAGCGAGTGGAACGGAATGTCACGAACCAGGACCAGTTCGTCGTAACCCTCCTCGTTCGGGAAGGTGGTGAGACTGAACTCCGCCGGGGTGAGCATTTCGATGAAGGCGTCGGCGACGCGGCGCGGCGTGTCAGCCAGGTGCGGGCTGTCCACATCGTGGCCGAGGGCGCTGAGCAGCTCGGCCACCGCGGCGGTGGCCCGCGTACGGTCTGTCCGCGTGCGGTCTGTCCGCGACGCGAGTATCTCGATCCCGGATTCCGCACCGGCGTCGGGTACCGCATGCAGCGTCCCCGCATGGTGGGCAGCGGAACGCTGGACTGCCGACGAGCCGTCGGATTCTGCGAGTGACATGGCGTCCTTTCCCAAGCTGGTATACCTGACGCTAGGCCCGCCAAACTCTTTTGTCAAGATTTATTGATTTTAGACTTATACTGGACCCATGGAGCAACGACCTCCCCTGCCGGACCGGGTGTCCGCCGTCACCGCGCTCGCCGATCCGGCCCGGCTGACGCTGTACGAACTGGTGACCAGAAGCGCCGACCCGGTCAGTCGGGACACTGCAGCGGATGCGACGGGCCTGTCCCGCAGCACCGCCTCCTTCCACCTCGAGCGCTTGGCCGCGCTCGGGCTGGTGGACGTGGAGTTCCGTCGGTTGAGTGGGAAGACCGGCCCCGGAGCGGGCAGGCCGGCGAAGCTGTACCGGCGCGCGACCGGTGAGGTCAGCGTGTCGCTCCCCGAACGCCACTACGACCTGGCGGGCGATTTGCTCGCCGCCGCCATCGAAGAGTCGATCCAGAGCGGACTGCCGGTGCGCGAGGCGCTCCGCAGCGTGGCCGGGGAAGCCGGGCGCAACCGCGGTGCGGAAGCGGAGACCCTTCCGCGTGCCCTCGAGGAGAACGGGTTCGAGCCATGCGCGGACGGCAACGACCTGGTGCTCGGGAATTGCCCGTTCCATCGCCTGGCGGAAAACCACACCGACCTGGTGTGCGAGCTCAACTTCGAACTCGTCCGCGGTCTCGCCGAGGGCGCGGGCGACGCGGAACACATCGTCCGCAGCGACCCCGGCGCCGGCCGCTGTTGCATCCGGATCAGCCGCTCCGCGGCATCCGCTGGCGAGGTGGAGACCGGCGGGTCGGACGAGGCGTAACCGTGCACCGCTTACTCTCAGGATAGTTCCAGCTAACGCGCAGATACTGGGTCCATGACCGATGGCCCTCGCATTCTCATTGTTGACGACGAACCCAACATCAGGGATCTCCTCACCACCAGCCTGCGCTTCGCCGGCTTTGCCGTTCGCGCCGTCGGCAACGGCGCCCAGGCGATTTCAGCGGTGCTGGAGGAAGAACCCGACCTGATCATCCTCGACGTCATGCTGCCCGATATGAACGGCTTCGGGGTGACCAAGCGGCTGCGATCGGCGGGTTACACCGCGCCGATCCTGTTCCTCACCGCCAAGGATGACACCGAGGACAAGATCACCGGCCTGACGGTCGGCGGAGACGACTACGTCACCAAGCCGTTCAGCCTGGACGAGATCGTTGCCCGGATCAAGGCGATCCTCCGCCGCACGATGCACGCCGATGAAGACGCCGTGATTCGTGCCGGTGAGCTCACCATGGACCAGGACACCCATGAGGTGCTGGTCGGTGACGAGCCGATCGAGCTGAGCCCCACCGAGTTCAAGCTGCTGCGCTACCTCATGCTCAACCCCAACCGGGTGCTGTCGAAGGCGCAAATCCTGGACCATGTCTGGGAATACGACTTCAACGGCGATGCGGGAATCGTCGAGTCGTACATCTCGTACCTGCGACGGAAAGTGGACGCCCACTCGAGTGAGCCGCTGATCCAGACCAAGCGCGGCTTCGGGTACATGCTGAAGGCCGCCAAGGCGTAGTCCCAGACTCCGCTCATACACTGGGGGCAGTATGCATGAGTCACTGACGGAGCACTGGAGCCGGATCTCTCTTCGCACCAAGATCACCGGGGTCACGGTCCTCTTGCTCACCCTCGGGCTGCTCGTTTCCGGCATCGGCACGATGGTCATGCTCAGGCAGTACGCCATCCAGCAAGTGGACGCCCAGTTGCAGACCCGGGCGCAGAACATCGCGAACCCCACGGCCACGGGGCTCATCGAATCGTCCACCGAGTACTTCGTCGCGCTCTATGACGAGCACGGCGACTTGCTGGAACGCAGTTGGAAGGACCGGCCCCGCGACGAACTGCCGGTGGTCTCCATGCCACTCGACCTGGTCTCGGTGACGGAGCTCAACGGCCAGCCGCAGTCGCTCACCAACGCGACGCGTGACACCCAGTTCCACGCCGTGGCGGTGCCGTTCCCCATCACGGTGCAGGGCACCTACGGCACGCTGGTGGTCGCCGTGTCGCTGCAGCCGACCGAGAACACGATGGCGATCTACCTCACCATCTTCCTGGGCTTCGGCATCGGCGTGGTCATCGTCGGCGCCCTCCTCACCCGCCTGCTGGTCACCACGACGTTCCTGCCGCTGCGGGAAGTGGAGCGGACCGCCGCGGCGATCGCAGATGGGGACTTCAGCCAGCGGCTTGGCGGTGCGACACCGAACACCGAAGTGGGTCGCCTCAACCGCTCACTGAACACGATGCTCAGCCGGATCGACCGGGCATTCAAAGATCGCGCCCGCACCATCGACCAGATGCGGCGTTTCGTCGGCGACGCCAGCCACGAACTGCGCACTCCCCTGGTCTCCGTGCGCGGCTACGCCGAGCTGTACCGGATGGGCGCGCTGCAGACCCCGGAGGAAGTGGCCCAGGCGATGGAGCGCATCGAGAAGGAAGCGATCCGCATGGGCGGCCTGGTCGAGGACCTGCTCGAACTGGCACGCCTCGACGAAATCAAGCCGCTGGCGCTTGCGCCGGTCGACCTCGTCCCCCTCGCTCGCGACGCCGCGCTGGACGCCATGGCGTCGTCCCCTGGTCGCACGGTGGTCGTGGTCGAGAAGACCCCGACCGAGTCCGTTGACACCGTGCCGATGTCGGCCATCGAGCTGGCGCATTCCACCGGCGAGTTCGTGCAGTATCCGCCGAGGGACGCAAACGGCGTGCAGAACGGAGCGGGAACCCCGTCCGGCCGCGGCTCGGGCGGCGAATCGTCTAGCACCGGAACGGCCGGCCGCACGGCCGGAAGCACGGGTCGAGGCATTGAAGAGGCCGGAAGCTCAGCCCCGCGCGCCGCGACCGACGCCGCAGACGCCGGCGCAGCATCCGTTGGCGGCGGATCAGCCAACAGGGCCGCCGCACAGAACCTCACCGGCCCGATCTCGTTCGCCGGGGCCACCCTGGCTCGCCTCCGCACCCGCCGGCCCCGCCGGACGGATGCCCCGCAGCCCGTTCCGAACCGCGGCCCGGTCGCACCGGAAGACGCGGTGCGACCGATCGTGCTGGCCGAGGAGAACAAGATCCGGCAGGTCATCACGAACCTGATGGGCAACGCGCAGCGCTTCACGGCGGTGGAAACGCCGATCGAGCTCGAAGTCTCGGTGGACCGCCGGCAGCAACGCGCCTCGATCGCGGTGGTGGACCACGGTGAGGGGATCCCCCCTCAGATCCGCGAGAAGATCTTCCAGCGGTTCTGGCGCGCCGACACGTCCCGGACCCGTGAAACCGGTGGCACCGGCCTCGGCCTGGCCATCGTCGCGTCGATCGTCGCGAGCCACAACGGCAGCGTCGAAGTCGAGGAGACGCCGGGCGGCGGCGCCACCTTCAGGGTCTGGTTCCCGCTCGCGGACTCACCGAACGCACCACGACCGATCATCACCACACCCAGCGCTTAGCGGCATCCGCCCGCCGGCCGTCATGCCTGCTCCGGGGCTTCGTTGCCGGCCGGGTAGGTGATCCGGGTGCCGTCGACGTGGGCGAACCGCGTCAGCGTGTGCGGCGTGGCAGACGATTCGCTCATGATGTCCAACACCGCGACCCCCCGCACCACCAGTGCATCGCCGACCATCGAACGGTGGCAGCGCCACGGCACCGCCTCCGCGCACATGATCGCCCACGCACCGGTGCGGCCGAGGGCGACCAGCTGGTCGACCGCCGCCGCGAACTCCTCCGTCTGCATGTAGTCGGCGTAGCCGCGGAAGGACGCGTTCCGCCACGCGCCGTTGACACTGTCCGCGGTGGAGTGTCGCAGGCCGCCGAGTTCTCGCATCCGCTGATACCCGATCTCGCGCGCGGCCAGGCTGACCCCGAGCTCCTGCTCGTTGAACTGCGGGTTGTGCCGCGACTTCGCGATGGTGCGCACGTCGACGATGCCGTCCACGCCGTGGGCCTGCAGCAACCGCACGAACTCCTCGATCGGGTGCGTGGAGTGCCCGATCGTGTAGATCGTCTCCACCCGGTCGTTTCCAGAGTCCTCCACAGGTGCCACGGTACCGCGGTTGTGCACGGATCCGTCGAGCACCCGGCCAGCGGATGACGGCGCTCGGCTACCGTGAACGGCATCCGTTGTCGGAAGAGTCAACGAGAGGAGGAGAATCATGACCCGCTATCAGGTGGACAGCGAGGAGGTGTTCGGCGCGGCTGGCGCGGTGCGCGCGTCTGCCGCGCGGATCGAGGCAGAGGTGGGAGGGATGCTGGCGCAGCTGACCAGCCTGCAGGGTTCCTGGGTCGGGCAGGCGGCCACCGCGTTCACGGGCGTGATCGACGAGTGGCGGGCAACCCAGCAACGAGTGGTGGAGAACCTCGAGGCGATCAACCAGGCGCTCAGCCAGGCCGGCGCGCAGTACGCCGAGACCGAGCAGGCCAACGCGCGGCTGTTTCAGCGCTGAGCAGGGCGCTGATGCGAGCAGTGGGAGCAGTGATGGGAGCGCTGACGCGAGCACCGATCCGAGCGCGGGTGGAGTCCGCGAGACGACGCAGACAACGACAACGGGCGCCTCCCCGGAGGGAGACGCCCGTCGTGTGGAACAGGTGGAGTTACAAAGCTGTCGCTTAGAAGTCCATGCCACCAGTCGGGTCGCCGGCCGGAGCGTTGTTCTTCTCCGGCTTGTCGGCGACGACGGCCTCGGTGGTGAGGAACAGGCCCGCGATCGACGCTGCGTTGAGCAGCGCGGAGCGGGTGACCTTCACCGGGTCGTTGATGCCGGCGGCCAGCATGTCAACGTACTCACCGGTCGCGGCGTTGAGGCCGTGTCCGACGGGCAGGTTGCGCACCTTGTCCGCGACAACACCCGGCTCGAGGCCGGCGTTGAGGGCGATCTGCTTGAGCGGGGCGTCGATGGCGACGCGCACGATGTTCGCGCCCGTTGCCTCGTCGCCGACGAGGTCAAGGATGGCCTTGCTCTCGAACGCGGTCTTGCCGGCCTGGATCAGGGCGACGCCACCACCGGCGACGATGCCCTCTTCGACGGCAGCCTTCGCGTTGCGAACGGCGTCCTCGATGCGGTGCTTGCGCTCCTTGAGCTCAACCTCCGTTGCGGCGCCGGCCTTGATGACCGCGACACCACCGGCGAGCTTGGCGAGACGCTCCTGGAGCTTCTCACGGTCGTAGTCGCTGTCGGTGTTCTCGATCTCGCCACGGATCTGAGCAACGCGGCCGGCGATGGCTTCGGGGTCTCCCGAGCCTTCGACGATCGTGGTCTCGTCCTTGGTGATGACGACCTTGCGGGCGCTGCCGAGCAGGTCGAGGGTGACGTTCTCAAGCTTGAGTCCGACCTCCTCGGAGATGACCTGGCCACCGGTGAGGATGGCGATGTCCTGCAGCTGCGCCTTGCGGCGGTCGCCGAAGCCCGGCGCCTTGACGGCGACGGACTTGAAGATGCCGCGGATCTTGTTCACGACGAGCGTGGCCAGGGCCTCGCCGTCGACGTCCTCGGCGATGATGAGGAGCTGCTTGCCCGACTGGATGACCTTGTCAACGATCGGCAGCAGGTCCTTGATGTTGGAGACCTTCGAGTTGACGATCAGGATGTACGGGTCTTCGAAGACCGCTTCCTGGCGCTCGGGATCGGTCACGAAGTACTGCGACAGGAAGCCCTTGTCGAAGCGCATACCTTCGGTGAGCTCGAGCTCGGTGCCGAACGTGTTCGACTCCTCAACGGTGACAACACCTTCCTTGCCGACCTTGTCGATCGCCTCGGCGATGATCGCACCGATGGTCTCGTCGCCGGCCGAGATGGATGCGGTGGCCGCGATCTCTTCCTTGGTCTCGACCTCTTTGGCGTTCGCGATGAGCTCAGCGGTGACGGCCTCGACGGCCTTTTCGATGCCGCGCTTGAGGCTGATCGGGTCAGCGCCGGCTGCGACGTTGCGCAGGCCTTCGCGAACCAGCGCCTGGGCCAGAACGGTCGCCGTCGTGGTGCCGTCGCCGGCTACGTCGTCCGTCTTCTTGGCGACCTCTTTGACGAGCTCCGCGCCGATCTTCTCGTATGGGTCGTCGAGTTCGATCTCCTTGGCGATGGACACGCCATCGTTGGTGATCGTGGGGGCGCCCCACTTCTTTTCCAGGACGACGTTGCGTCCGCGCGGGCCGAGTGTGACCTTGACCGTGTCGGCGAGGATGTTCAGGCCGCGCTCGAGGCCACGACGGGCCTCTTCGTTAAAAGCAATGATCTTTGCCATGTGTGTTTCTCGTCCCTCCCGGACGTTCCAAAACTGTGATGGATTAGCACTCAAAACGTGAGAGTGCCAAGAACGATTCTGGCACTCTCGGGTCGAGAGTGCAAGTGAGGGTCGCCGGGCTCCTCGCCCTGTCGCCGCCGGTCAGGGCACGAGTTCGACGGAGCCCTGTTCGCTCGGCACCAGCTCGATCCAGGTATTGCCCGCGGCCAGCCGGATGGTCACGCCGTGGTCGTCGACGAGGCGGATGCGTGAGCCTTGCGCGCCCTTGCTCCAGGTCGCGTGCACGCTCTTGCCCCCGGCGGACACCCAGGCCTCCCCCGAGCCGATCATTGTGGTCTTCGGAACCTCGCCGTAGCGCCAATCGATGCCGACCCGCAGCACGACGACATTGGTGGCGCGCAGTTGGGCGCCGGAGGCGTCGAGGTCGGGCGCACCCTCCTGCGATCGCAGGTAGGCCGCCGCCGGAGCGTCCCAGGTCCAGTTGGGCCAGCGGGCATCCGAGAACACCGTCTTGATTGTCGTGACCGGGGTGCCGTCGACGCCGGCGGATGCCGCGGCCGCGGTCGCCGAGTACGCGAACTGTTGCGCCGGTGCCGGCAGGTCAGCGTGTCGCGCCACGAGTTCTGAGGCTTTGACCACCACGTCATGCGGCGATTCCCAGTCGTCGGCGCGGTAGAACGCCCCGGTGTCGTCGTAGTCGAACACCGCGTTCACCAGCCCGGTCGCCTGCATCATCCCGACGAACTGCTCCTGCCCCCCGGAGTACGCCACAACACCGCCGAACGGGGTGATGATGTCGGGGTCCATCGGACGGATCGACCGGATCGGCCCGAGCAGGTCGGGAATGTCGGACTGCCAGACGGCGACGTAGCGGGTGATCCCACCCTCCACGAGTTCCTCGAAGACGAGGTCGGTGCGCTCCAGCGCCAGTTGCGGTCGGGCCGCTTCGTGGTTGTCGATCTTCACCGCGAGCGACGGATGCGCCGCACCTCCGGCGGACACGCTGGTTCCGCGGAGCGGCGCCAGTTCGGTTGGTTCCGGCGCCACCCAGGCCGGCTCCTCGGCCTCTGCGGACGGCGATGTCGTGATGGCAGGCGGTTTCTCCGCTGTGCAGCCGGACAGGAGCAAGGCGGCCGGCATCATCACGGCCAGGATGGTCACGGCGAGTCGGCCGGATCCCCAGGAAGACGTAGTCACCTTGGACACACTAACGCCGCCCGGCGGACCGGACGGCGTCGGGCAGGCGCGGCGCCTGCATGCTGTGCGTGCTCAGACCGGACGAACGGCCTCGGCCTGCGGCCCCTTGGCCCCGGTGCCGACCTCGAATTCGACCTGCTGGCCTTCCTCGAGAACCTTGTATCCGTTCATGTCGATCGCCGAGTAATGGACGAAGACGTCTTGCCCTCCATCGACGGTGATGAAGCCGAAGCCTTTTTCAGCGTTGAACCACTTGACGGTTCCGTTCGCCATTGTTTCTCCCCAATGCTGTGTGATAACAGCCAGGCCATTGCCTGTGCTGAGACCAGATACTAGCGAAGCACCGGCATCCGTTAGGGGAATTGACGCCCGGAAATGTCGCGGTATGACAACGATTCGACGTGGCTCGTGAGCGCCGACCGGAACGGGGAGTGACTCACGCGTGCCGGGGCCGTTCGCGGCGTGGCCCTATACCCCGTTCCCACCGCTCGTGTGAGTCCTTGCGATCAACTCATTCACGCTTTAGAGTCGCGAACGCGGGGCAACGATGCCACACCGCGGCGTCGAGTTCTGTGTGCCGAGCAGCGCAGCTGGAGGAGACAGCCATGGGTATCACGGACCACGCCGCAGACGGAAAGAGGCGCAGGGTCAGCAAGTACAACCGGCGAGAAGCGATCGCCGGATATCTGTTCATCTCGCCGTGGATCCTCGGCTTCCTTATTTTCACGCTGGGGGCGATGATCTACAGCCTGGTCATCTCGTTCAGCAACTACAACCTCGCCACGAACTCGGCCCGGCCAGTCGGATTCAGCAACTACGCCAACCTCTTCGAGGACCCGAAAGTCGGGCTGTCGCTCGGCAACACCCTCATCTACGCGTTGATGGCCGTACCGCTGGAAATCATCTTCGCTCTCTTCCTCGCCATGCTGCTCAACCGCGTCGGCCGGGGCGCCGGATTCTTCCGCACCCTGTACTACCTGCCGAAGATGACCCCGTCGGTGGCGACCGCGGCAGTGTTCCTTCTGCTGCTCAACGGCAACACGGGGGCGATCAACCAGGGTCTGGCTTTCTTCGGTATCGAGGGTCCGCAGTGGCTGGTCGACCCGGCCTGGGTGAAACCGTCCATCGTGCTGATGACGTTGTGGGGTGTCAGCGGCACCATGGTGATCTTCCTGGCGGCGCTCAAGAACGTGCCGCGGGACCTGTACGAGGTGGCCTCCCTCGACGGCGCCGGTCCGGTGCGCCAGTTCTTCACCATCACCGTTCCGATGATCTCCAGCGCCATCTTCTTCAACGTCATCGTGCTCACGATCGCCGCCCTCCAGGTATTCGACCAGGCCTACCTGTTGTTCTGGCGGGATCAAAGCAACGCATCGCCTGAATCGTCGTTGTTCTACGGTGTGTACCTCTTCCAACAGGCCTTCCGGCAATTCGATTTCGGCTTCGCCGCAGCGATGGCCTGGCTGCTGTTCATGATCATCATGGTGATCACCTTCATCCAGATGAGGTTCGGCAACCGCTTCGTCTACTACGAAGGAGACAAGGACTGATGCCTGTCACCCAGTCATCCGCTGCCGCACCCGGGCTGGAAGCACAGGTCGTCGGCGTTGAAGCCCTCGGCGGCGACACGCCTCCGCGCGCGAGAAACAGGCACTGGTACCGACCGCAGGGCCTGGTCGGCCGGATCGTCCTCTGGTTCCTGCTCATCGGGTTCGGGCTGCTGTTCCTCTATCCGTTCGGGTGGCTGCTGGCTGCGAGCCTGAAGCCACGCGGGCAGGTCTTCGACAATGCACTCTGGCCCCAGACTTTCGCGTTCGAGAATTACGTCGAGGTGTTCAACCAGTTGCCGCTGCTGAGCTGGATGTTCAATAGCATCGCGATTGCGCTCCTCGCCGCCGGATTCGTATCCGTTTCAAGCTCGGTGGTCGCGTTCGGGTTCGCCTATTTCAAATTCCCGGGGCGCGGGCTGCTGTTCGGCGTGGTGCTGGCAACCATGATGTTGCCCGGTGCCGTGACGATGATTCCGCAGTACCTGATCTGGAACAACCTCGGCCTGGTTGGTACCTGGGTACCGCTGTTCGGAATGAACTTGTTCGGGTCGGCGTTCTACATCTTCCTGCAGCGACAGTTCTTCCTCGGGCTGCCGCGGGAGTTGTTCGAGGCGGCCCGCATCGACGGGGCCAGTTATTGGGGACTGTTCCGGCGCATCGCCATGCCCTTGTCGATCCCATCGTTCATCATTGTTTTCGTCTTCGAGTTCCAGGCCAGCTGGAACAACCTACAGTCCGCGTTGATCTATTTGAACGCGGGCAGCGTCGAAGGTTTCACAGCGCCGTTGGGTATCGCCTATGCCATGACCAAGTACAGCCCCACCAATGGCGGCCACGGCGACTACCAATACGTCATGGTGGCGTCGCTGCTGGTCACCCTGCCGATGCTGATCATCTTCGCCTTCGGCCAGCGCTACTTCATCGAGGGTGTGGCCACCCAGGGCCGAAAGGGGTAGCGAGCAGCGGCATCCGCTCGCCCTCGACGAAAACCGCCCGTGCCCCCGGGCCGGCAGGCGCCGGTCCCGTGCCTCGGCAGCCTAGGCGCGGGGAAACCCACCGGGCACCCGAAATATCGCGCGCCTGCCGCGGTGCTCCCACCCCGGACGCCCGGCGCCCGACGGCGGACTGCCCATCCCCAGCGGCGGCCACACGACATCCGCAGGAGAGCACGGGGAAGCACTGGCAACCGAGCTACGCAGCCACCGCAGTGTCCCGCGCCCGGCACTTCTCGGCGGATACGCGACCGTTGCCGGGGCGCGCGATAACACTCCAGGCACCCGAAATATCGCGCGCCCGCCGCGATACGGCGCGCCCGACCGAGGACGCCCGGGGCCCGACAGTCGTGGGGCCCGAAAAGCGCTCCGGCACCCGGGGAACCTTGAGGCCAGCAGGCGGCAGTTCGTCGCGCACCCGACGAAGGAAGCGGGCGACCCGATCGGGCCGCCCGCTTCATTTGGCTATTTGCCGGTTGCCTTGTCGTACGCCCGCATCGCAGCCTGCTGCGCATCGGAGAGCGCCTTCTCCGGCGATTTGTCGCCCAGCAAAGCGGACGTGACGGCGTTCTTCAGCTCGGTCTGGATCTCCTGGCCGGCCGGCGAGGCGCCGAACGACTTGCCTTCGCCCACCACGTTGTAATACGTGGCGATCGTCTCGTCGAACCCGCTGTTTCCGCTGGGGGTGACGTACTTCTCACGAATTGCCCGGTCGGCCTCCGGCGAGCCGGTGAAGAGGCCGGTGTTGATGGCCCCCGGCGTGCCGGCGATGGTCTTGGCCCTGGCCGCACCGGCTGCCATCCAGGCATCCTGGGAGGTGAGCTTCAACATCCACGCGCACGCCGCGTTGGCGTTCTTGGCACCGGCAGGAATCACGAACGACGTGCCGCTGGCCACCGTGAAGTTCTTGCCGCTCTTGTCCTTGAACGGCACCCCAGAGATGTCGACACCGCTGACATACGGCGTGAGCACGTTGACGTACCACTGCGGGTTCACCTGCGCCCCAACCTGGTCAGCCACATACGGGTTCTTGTCGCCGAAGGTGTCGAACGAGTCCGTGAAGCTCTTGATCTTTGCGTAACCGCCCTGGGCGTCCATGAGCTGTTTGAGGAAGGCGATGGCCTTGGCGTTGTTCGCGTCGTCGAGCTTGGGGACGCCCTTGCTGTCCATCAGCTGTCCGCCCTGCCCCAGCAGCCACAGGCCGGCCTGGTTCACTCCCACCGGGTCAAAGCCGAGTACTGTCGGGTTTCCACCGCTCGCCTCGTACATTTTCGCCGCGGCGGCCAGCAGCACGTCGGGCTTGGAGGTGTCAATATCGGCGGCGGTGACTCCGGCGGCATCCATCACCCGCTTGTTCAGCATGATCGCCGGCGGCTGGTAGAACTGCGGAACGGCCCACACGTGGCCGTCGTAGGTCACGTCGTCCATGACCGACGGGTAATACTGGGTGTCCGGGTCGACTTTGTTGGCACTGAAGCACTTGTCGAGCGGCTGGATCAGTCCCTGTGCCGCGTAGGTGCCGACGAACTGGCGGTCCATCTGGACGGCGTCCGGGACGTCCTTACTGGCGGCGCGAGTGGTGAACTTCTGCGCGTCGAAGGCGGTCTGGTCGATCTTGATCGTGACGTCCTTGAGCTGGTCCTTGGCGTAGTCCAGGCGCGAGGTACCGACTTCATCGGCGTTGTCGAACCCCCACGCCTTCATCGACCCGGAAGCCTTATTGGAGAATGATGCATCGGCGGAGCTTGAGCCACCTGCGCTGCAGCCGGCAAGGGCTGTGACGGATGCCGTCACAATGATTGCCAGAAGGGCCTTCTGCCTCGATTTCATCTCTTTTCCCTTCAATCAGGACATGATCGGCGTCATCGCCGCCACGAGGAACCCGGAATCAGCGCAGAAGCTGGAATCCTTGCCACGCCCTGCAAGCTAGTGCAGCACCCTCCCCCGCACAAGGGCCTTGCGAACACGGCCGAACCAGGAGTTTCGGCCCCGTTGCGGCCGTCACCGACAACGTTTGGCTCGCTCCTCCCTGGGCCGAGGGGGCGCATGGGCAAGCGCTGTCAGGTGTCGACGCGCTGGATCGGGTGAGTCGGATGCCCGTCAGCCGGCGGGGACGTAGTCGTTGCCGACCACCACGGTGATGTCAGCACCGGTGTCGGCGAAGTCGCTGGAGAGCAGGATGGTGGCGGTCGGGATAGTTGTGGCGATTGAGTCGAGGACCCCCCGCGCCGCGCCTTCGAGGGAGGCGTCGGCGTAGTAGACGATGGTGGCCGGCACGGTCTCGGTGTCGGCGTTGGAGGTCGCGCCGACGGACCATCCGGCCTCCGTGAGGGTCTGGCCGACGCCGGATGCGACCCCGGTTCCCGGGGTGCCATTCAGGACAGTGATGCTGAGGCTCGGGTCCAGCGTGGGTTCGGCGGTCGGAGGCCTCGTGGGGGTTGCCGATGCGCTCGCGGTCGGAGTGGGGCTGTTGGTGCCCGGCAGGGCGAAGTCCAGCCGGTTGTTCAGATAGAACAGGCCGAGCACCCCGATCGCAACCAACACGATCGTTGCGGCCAGCGCCCACCAGAAGGTGACCCAGCCCTTGCCTCTTTTGGCCGGCGCGCGGTGAGCGCCCACCCGGTCAAGCTTGTGCGGGAGGTCATCGAAACGGTCTTTCGGGAAGTTACTCGGCATGGTCAGTCTGATTCGGTCCTGGGTTGGCTGCGGGGTGGCTCAATGTGGGTCGCCGGGCGAGCGGACTGGAGGGCAAGGGACGCAAGCGAGCGAGCCTGGCGCGTGTCTCTGCGAACGTGTCGCATCCGCTGCAGTCGTTTGACCAGCATCGGATCCGCCACGAGCGCGTACGGCGAATCAATGAGCGCACCCAGCAGCTGGTAGTAGCGGGCGGCGGACAGGCCGAATTCGGTGCGGATCGCTTCTTCTTTCTCGCCGGCTTTCTGCCAGTCACGGCGTTCGAAGGCGAGGATCGCGCGGTCGCGCTCGGAGAGGTCGACGCGCTCGGGGTCGGTGCCAGGTTCCGGTTCGCTCTGCACCTGTCACCTCTCGTCGTCTGCCAATGCCGCCGATCTCGACGCGGCCGCGTGCATTCGTCATCCTATTTGGGCCGGGCTGGGAGATCGCGCAGGCGCTCGGCGTGGGGCGGGCACCCGCTCGAGATGGGAGTTGCCTGCACGCGGTTCGTCATAAGGAATGGCCGGACCGGCCGACGAGTTTAGAGTGGGTGAGGATGTGTGAGCGCCGCACGGCGATTCGCTACGGAAGGGACACCCATGGACTACGAGGTCAAGAAGTCTGAAGAGCAGTGGCGTGAAGAGCTCGGCCCGGAGAAGTACGCGGTGCTCCGCGGGGCCGCAACCGAGCGCGCCTGGACCGGCGAACTGCTTGACGAGAGCCGCGCCGGCATCTACACCTGCGGAGCCTGTCACGCTGAACTGTTCAAGAGCGGCACCAAGTTCGACTCGCACTGCGGCTGGCCGAGCTTCTACGAGTCGGTGCGCCCGGAGGCCGTCGAACTGATCGAGGACCACACCCTCGGGATGGTGCGCACCGAAGTCCGCTGCGCCAACTGCGGGTCCCACCTCGGCCACGTCTTCGACGACGGTTTCGGCACCCCCACCGGAGACCGGTACTGCATGAACTCCATCTCGCTCGAGTTCCAGCCCGCCGCCGAGTAGCGTGCCTGCCGACACGCCCTCTCCGCTGGCCGCCGCAGTCAGCACGCGTCGGTCGTACTCCAGGGTCACAGCGGATGCGCCATCGCGCGCCGAATTGATGCCCCTGGTGGCGCTCGCGGCTCAGGTCGCCGACCACGGCGCGCTGCGTCCGTGGCGGTTGATCGAGCTGCGCGGAGAGGCACGGGAGCGACTGGGCGAGGCGCTGGCCGCGGCATCCGGTCACACCGGGATGGATCGGGCCCGGCTTGTGGCGAAACCACTGCGTGCGGAGTTGCTGATCGCCGTCGTCGCCTGCCGACGTGACAGCGCCAAAGTGGCGGACTGGGAGCAGGACGTCGCCGCGGCCGGCGTCGGCCATGCGCTCAGCCTGCTGCTCGACGACGCCGGCTGGGGAGTGATGTGGCGAACCGGGCCGCACACCCGCTCCGCCGCGGTGCGCGAAATGCACGACCTGTCCGCCACCGAGGAGCTGCTCGGGTGGCTCTACGTGGGCGGCATCCCGGACGACGCCCGGCCGGCGCCGCGTCCGCCGCTCGCACCCGAGGACTTCCTCACCGCGCTCTAACCGCCCTTCCCCTCGCCGAAAACGCATTCGTTGGGGTTATGCGGGCTTTTTAGGCCCAACAAGTGCGGGTTCGCGGGGGCAGGTCGCGGGGAGCGCAGGGCTTCAGGGGGCCGGCCACGGGACTTGAACCCGTAACCCCCGCTTTACAAGAGCGGTGCGCTACCAATTGCGCCAGGCCGGCATGAGGCGCACGGCGCCTCGACCACCCATCCTAAATCACGATCGGCACCCACCATGATCACGGATGCGCTCGGTGGGTACCCGAGAACGCACCGGCACCCGAAAACGCAGCGGGCACCCGATATTTCGGGTGCCCAGCGGATCATCGCGCGCCCGGGACGGATCACCGGCACGGCGCCCGGGACGGGTCACCGGCACGGGTCACCGCGACAAGGGCCGCGTTTCGTGAAGACGCGGCGGTTAACCCGCTGCCGGGGTGGGCGTGGGAGTCGGGCTCGACGTGGAATAGGTCTCGCCGGCGGCCTGCAGCACGAACGAGGCGAATTCCTTCGGGTCGTCGAGAGCGCCCACGTACTGCTTGCCATTCACCAGCACTGTCGGGGTGCCGGTCACGGCCGGGATCGACGAGTTGGGCAGTGGGCCGGTCAGGGCACGGTCGGTGGCCGCGAGCACCCATGACTTGTACTTCGTGTCGTCGATGCAACTGTTGATCTCGGAGAGGGCGCTGCTGACGCCCGACGACTTGACGACCGCCTTGATCTCGGCGTCACTGCGCCCGGCGGTTCCCTCCTTCGGCTGGTTCTGGAACATCGCCGCGCTGAACGCGTAGAAATCGTTGGGGGCGTAGTTCGCCACGCAGGCCGCGGCGTTCGCGGCTCGAAGCGAGTACTGGGTGCCCGCAGACTTACTGGTCAGGATGGAGATCGGGTGGATTTCCACGGTGGCGGCACCGGATTCTACCCACTTGGCGATCTGGTCGCTGTTGGTGGTCTCGAAGTCGCCGCAGTAGGGGCAGAGGTAGTCGACATAGACCCGGATGTCGGCGACGGTGCCGGTCGAGTCGGGGGTGGATGCAACGGGTTTGGCTTCGGGTTGCAGGGCCGGGGTGGTGACGGCCTTCATCTGCTGTCCGATCAGGATTCCGTCGCTGGCCATGTTGCGGGGGCCGGGGCCGGCCGGCCGGATGGAACTGGTGATGGCGAAGACGACGACGGCGATGATGGCGACGGCCACCACGACAATGCCACCCTGGAGCAATACGCGGTTCCGGCGGTCCTTCTTCTTCTGATTCTCGCGGAGCTCCTTGGCCTTTTCACGGGCCGCCTCGCGACGCTGATTCTTCGAAGGACGACTCTCGGTCGGTCCGCCAATGCTCATGGATATCGCTTCCGGCTCAGTGGGGGTACGGGCAATGTGGGTGCAAACGCCCTAGCGATACTAAAACGCCTGTCTGGGAATCGACCAAACGAGCGCTGAATGCGGGTCGGTCCGGTGCCCCCAGTTCGAGTCGTGGCATCGGCCTGACCCATGGCATACTGAAAACTGATAGTCGCTCGCTTCGGCGGGCGGCAATCGCATTAATCCATTCACTCGGATCGTCCGGCACGTACCTGCCGGTGAAGGAGAAAACAGAATCATGGCTTCAGTCACGTTTGACAAGGCAACCCGGCTTTATCCGGGTTCCACCCGCCCCGCGGTGGACCAGCTCGACCTCCAGGTCGCCGATGGCGAATTCCTGGTCTTGGTCGGCCCGTCCGGTTGCGGCAAGTCCACGTCCCTGCGCATGCTCGCCGGCCTCGAAGAGGTCAACGACGGCAACATCTTCATCGGTGAGCGCAATGTGACGGATGTCCCGCCGAAAGACCGCGACATCGCCATGGTCTTCCAGAACTACGCCCTGTACCCGCACATGACGGTCGCCGAGAACATGGGCTTTGCGCTCAAGATCGCCGGCGTCAACAAGGACGAGCGCGCCACCCGCGTGCTCGAGGCCGCCAAGCTGCTCGACCTGGAGCCGTACCTGGGCCGGAAGCCGAAGGCCCTCTCCGGTGGCCAGCGCCAACGCGTCGCCATGGGCCGCGCGATCGTGCGCCAGCCGCAGGTGTTCCTGATGGACGAGCCGCTGTCGAACCTCGACGCCAAGCTGCGCGTTCAGACCCGCACCCAGATCGCCTCCCTGCAGCGCCGCCTCGGCGTCACCACGGTTTACGTCACGCACGACCAGACCGAGGCGCTCACCATGGGCGACCGCATCGCCGTGCTGAAGGACGGCCTGCTGCAGCAGGTTGGAACTCCGCGCGACCTGTACGCCAAGCCGAACAACGTCTTCGTCGCCGGCTTCATCGGCAGCCCCGCCATGAACCTGCTCTCCGCCGACACCGTCGACGGCGGCATCAAGTTCGGCACCTCCACCATCCCGGTGCAGCGTGACACGCTCGCCGGTGTGGCCGGCAAGCAGGTCACCATCGGCATCCGCCCCGAGGACATCGTGCTCTCCAGCACCCAGGGCGAAGGCCTCGCGGTCGACGTCGACCTGGTCGAGGAACTCGGCGCCGACGGTTACCTGTACGGCCACTCCACCATCGAGGGCAAGCGCACCGACATCGTCGCCCGCGTCGATGGGCGCTCGCACCCGTCGGCCGGCGACAAGGTGTACCTCACCGCGACGCCGAACCACCTGCACGTGTTCAACGCGGAGTCCGGCGAGCGCCTCGGCGGCGCCGTCACCGACTAGGCATCGACCGATCTCGACAGGCTCGATCACCGAAGGTGGTCGAGCCTGTCGCCGTAGTCGAGCCTGTCGGTGGTCGAGCCTGTCGAGACCCCACCTACGGAATCCACACCGTTTCGGTCGCCACACTGATGCTCGCCACGTCGCCGAGTATCGACGCCCACAGCTTGATGTCGTCTCCCGGCTGCTTCACGTACGGATGCCCCTGGCCGTCGGTGCAGACGAAACTGACCTGCACTTCGAAGGCGACACCGATCCCATAGGTGTGACCGCCCTGGAGTTGCATCCTGACCGACAGGTCGTTGAAAGCGTGGCGGGTCGAGACGATGGCCGATCCGCCGGCGCCGCTCTCCCGGAACGAGAACAGGGATCGCGATCCGAATGGCCTGAGCAGTTCCCACACCCCGGTCACCGGATTGATCTCCCAGCCTGCAATGTAGACGGTTCCGCTGTAGCTGAAGTTCGAGTACCCCGCGGAGGTTCCCGGCAGGTACCACCAGTGGTGGTTGGCGACCAGGTCGATGTCAGCGCTGACCTTGACGGTGGAGAGGGTTGCCTGCGGGATGACCTGGACTCCGGTGCCGGCCGCACCGGTGTAGTCCGCGCCCAGGTCCGACACATTCACCCAACTGAACAGGTGTCCCGTCTTCTCTGAGGCGGCGCTGGCGGTCGGCTGCGGATCTGTCCACGAGTACCGGTACCTGTGGTCGGCTGGTGGTTCGGTGAACCAGTACTTGGACGCGTCGGCCTCCGATGGGATGTACAGCGCTGCCGGCCAGGCCAGTGTGAAAGCCGGGCGGTCGGTGAAGAAACGCGAGAACAGCGCGTCCCGGTAGGTGACGACGCCGTCCAGAGAACCGTCAAGGATGTGAAGTTCGAGCTCCCGGTGGATCTTCTCGAACTCCCGATTGCCGGCCGAGCCGAATGAACCGCTCGGGCCCCCGGCATCGGCGACGTCTCGGCCTTCGTGTGGTTCACGCCCTGACGCCATGATTGCGCCTTCTTCCTGCACCGGTGGCTTCGAAATGCTGGTGGCACGAGCGTAGCGGCGCACCCGGGGCCGGGCTAGCCCCAGTTCCGCATCACGGCGCCGCGGCCGAACCGCTCGCATCCGCCGCACCGAGTCGGCAACCACAGTTAGGCTCGAACCATGAGCGGTTCCCTGAACATCACCTCCGCCACGGCGGACCCGGCCCTGCTCGACTTGCCCTGGCACCTGCCCCTGGACGCCTGGCCGAACGAGTTCATTGCGTCACTGCCCAAGGGCATCTCCCGGCATCTGGTGCGTTTCGCGCACCTCAGCGGTCGCGTCGTCGCGATCAAGGAGACCACGAGCGAAATGGCGAAGCGGGAGTACGAGATGCTCCGCACCCTGCAGGGACTGGAACTCCCCTGCGTCGAACCGCTCGCGGTGATCACCAACCGAGCGGATGAGGACGGCGAGCCCCTGAATTCGGTACTGGTCACCCGGCACCTCAAGTTCTCGCTGCCCTACCGCGCGCTGTATTCGCAGACTCTCCGTCCGGAGACCGCCACCAGGCTGGTCGACGCGCTGGCCGTGCTTCTCGTGCGGGTGCACATCGTCGGCCTGTTCTGGGGCGACGTGTCACTGTCGAACACACTGTTCCGACGCGATGCCGGGGCCTTCGCCGCGTATCTTGTCGACGCGGAGACCGGGCAGCTCTACCCCGGCGGCCTCTCCAACGGTCAACGCGAGAACGACCTCGAAATCGCCCGGGTCAACATCGCCGGCGAGCTGATGGACCTTGAAGCCGGAGGGCGGGTCGCCGACGAACTCGACCCGATCCGGGTCAGCAACGGCATCGTGGCCGCGTACCGGGTGCTTTGGAAGGAGCTCACCGGATCTGAGTCGTTCTCCAGCTCAGAGCGCTGGCGTATCACCGAGCGGGTTGAGCGGCTGAACAACCTGGGGTTCGACATCGAAGAACTCGGCATCAAGATCGGCGAGACCGGCACCACGGTGCGGATCCAGCCCAAGGTGGTCGACGCAGGGCACCACCAGCGCCGGTTGCTGCGGCTCACCGGCCTTGACGCCGAGGAGAATCAGGCCCGACGGCTGCTCAACGACCTCGACTCCTACCGCGCGTCGTACGGCGGAGCGGACTCCGACGAGGAGATGATGGCCCACGAATGGCTGGTGCGCGTGTTCGAGCCCGTCGTGCGCGCCATCCCGAACGACCTCAAGGGCAAGCTGGAACCAGCGGAGGTGTTCCACCAGCTGCTCGACCATCGCTGGTACATGGCGCAGAACCAATCCCGCGACATCCCACTGGCCGAGGCGGTCACCTCCTACGTGCAGGACGTGCTCCGGCATCGCCGGGACGAGGCGACGGTGATCGCCCCACCGACCGAATCCATCACCGTGCCCATCGCCGTCCCCGGCGGCGCGGGTGCCGACGAGCCGGAGGCCGACTGGCGCCTGAACGTCTGAGGACACCCAGGCGGCCAGGCCGCGCAATGGCGTTCAGCACGCGCCGTGGCTGCGAAACGGGACCCATGCGCGGCGCGCGGGCTGAACGCCGATTCGCGCCATGAATTCATCGCGCGTCACGGCGTTGAACCCGCATTACGCCAGGCGGACCTGCTGCCCGGGACGGACTACGCCCTCGACTCCGCACGCAGCCGCGACACCTCGTACAGGGTGACGGATGCCGCGATGCCGGCGTTCAGGCTCTCGGTGCCGGAGCTGATCGGGATCGACACGATCGCGTCGCACGTCTCGGTGACGAGGCGGGACAGGCCCTTGCCCTCGCTGCCGACAACGATGACGACCGGGCGGTCCGCCAGCGCGAGACCCGGCAGGGACACGTCGCCGCCGCCGTCGAGGCCCAGCACGAACACGCCACGCTCCTTGAGCGCCTTGAGCGTCTGGGTGAGGTTGGTGGCCATGGCCACCGGGGTGCGCGCTGCCGCACCGGCCGAGGTCTTCCACGCCGACGCGGTCACGCCCACCGAACGACGCTGCGGCACGATGACCCCGTGCCCGCCGAACGCGGCGGTCGAGCGGATGATGGCGCCCAGGTTCCGCGGGTCGGTGATGCCGTCGAGCGCGACGAACAGTGGCTTGTGGCCGCGGCTGATGGTGAGGTCGAGCAGTTCGATCGGGTGCGCGTACTCATATGCTGGCACCTTGAGCGCGAGGCCCTGGTGCACGGCGTCGCGGCCGGCCAGCCGGTCGAGCTCGGGGCGCATGACCTCGAGGATCGGGATGTTGCGGTGGTTGGCCAGGGACAGCACTTCCTTGACCCGCTCGTCCATCTCGATGCGGGTGGCGATGTAGAGCGCCGACGCCGGGATCTTGGCGCGGAGCGCTTCGAGTACCGAGTTGCGGCCGGTGACCACTTCATGCTCGTCGATCTGCTTCGCCTTGCGGGTGGACGTTCCGCCGCCACCGGTGTTGCCGGTGCCGCGCGAGCCGGGCCGCGAGCCGCTGCGCGGTGCGCCCTGCGCGTCATCCCTGGACGCGCCGGCGGCCCGGCGTCCGCCGCCGCCGGCCGCGGCGTACCGGTCCTGGGCCAGCTTGCGCTTGCCGGCGGGGTGGTACGGGCGATCCTCGGCCTTGGGAGTGGGCTTCTTGCCCTCGAGCGCCTGGCGCCCCTGTCCGCCTGAGCCGACCTGCGCTCCCCGGCTTCCCTTGCGCACGGCCCCGGCGCGGGGCTTTCCGCCTGTGTTCTTCATCAGTCAAAACTCCAATGCGCACCCGTTGGGGTGTCTTCGATAGTGATTCCGGCGGCGACGAGTTCGTCCCGGATTCGGTCTGCGGCCGCGTAATCGCGGGCCTGCCTGGCGATCTCCCGGTCGTCGAGCAGTCGCTCGACGAGGGCGGTCAGTGCGACCATGGCCGGTTCATCCGTTGATACAGCCCATTGGGGCGACAACGGGTTGATCCCGAGAACTTCGCTCATTGCGAGCACCTGGCCCCGAGCGGATGCCGCCGCGTGCAGGTCTTCGGCGTCGAGCGCGGCGTTGCCGGCGCGAACCGTGTCGTGAAGCACGCCGAGGGCTTGCGGAACGGCGAGGTCGTCGTCCATGGCCTTGGCGAATTCGTCCGGCACGATTTCGACGCCGGAACCGGCGAACCGGGTGTCGGCGAGGCGCCGGTCGGCGCGGTCGAGGAAGCTCTCGACGCGTTCGAGTGCGGCTTCCGCCTCGAGGAGGGCGCCGTCATGGTAGTCGATGGTGGAGCGGTAGTGCGCGGCGCCGAGGTAGTAGCGAACCACGATGGCGCGCGCCTGGCTGAGCAGCTCCGCGGCGTAGATCGAGTTGCCGAGCGACTTGGACATCTTCTGGCCGCTCACGTTGACCAGGCCGTTGTGCACCCAGTAGTTCGCGAAGCGGTCGCCGGCGGCTTCGGACTGGGCGAGCTCGTTCTCGTGATGCGGGAAGCGCAGGTCGAGGCCGCCGCCGTGGATGTCGAACTGGGATCCGAGGTAGCGGGCAGCCATCGCCGAGCACTCGATGTGCCAGCCCGGCCGGCCGTCACCCCACGGCGACGGCCATGACGCGGACGCGGGTTCGGTGGATTTGTGGCCCTTCCACAGGGCGAAGTCCCGGGGATCGCGCTTGCCGCGGGGGTCGGCGTCCGGGGCCGCTTCCATGTTCTCGGGCTTCTGGCGGGTCAGCGCACCATAGGCGGGCCAGCTCACGGTGTCGAAGTACACGTCGCCAGAGGCGTCGGCCGCCGGGTAGGCGTGGCCGTTCGCGACGAGGCGCCCGATGATGTCCTGCATCTGCTGGATGCTGGCGGTTGCACGTGGTTCGTAGGTGGGCGCGAGGATGCCCAGGCGCTGATAGCCCGCGGTGAACTCGAGCTCGTACCGGTAGGCCAGCGCCCACCACTCCTCGGCGGTCCCCGCTGAGCCTGTCGAAGCGTTGATCAGGATCTTGTCGTCGATGTCGGTGACGTTGCGCACGAAGGTGACGTTGTTGCCGCGATAGGTCAACCAGCGGCGCAGCTGGTCGTAGACCAGGGCGCTCCGCAGGTGGCCGATGTGGGGGGACGACTGCACGGTGGGACCGCAGACGTAGATTCCGACCTGGCCCGGCACGAGGGGGGTGAAGTCGCGAAGGCCTTGGGTCTTCGAGTCATAGAGTCGCACAGTCACGCGTCCCAGCTTAGGTGAGGGCTGCCGGCGCCCGGCAGGCCGGGAAGCCGGTAGACCAGCGCCGTGGCGATGGCGGCGATGCCTTCGCCGCGCCCGGTGAAGCCGAGGGCATCGGTCGTGGTGGCCGACAGTGACACCGGAGCGTTCAGGATTCCGCCGAGCAGCGCCTCGGCTTCATCGCGTCTCGGCGCGAGCTTCGGCCGGTTCCCGATGACCTGAACCGACACGTTGCCGACCCGGAAGCCGGCCTCGCCGACCCGCCGCAGGGTCTCCCGCAGGAAGACCTCACCGTGGGCGCCGGCCAGGCGTGCGTCGGAGGTGCCGAACACGCCGCCGATGTCGCCGAGGCCTGCGGCGGACAGCAGCGCGTCGCAGACCGCGTGGCTGACGGCGTCGCCGTCGCTGTGCCCGGCCAGGGCCGGCTCACCCGGCCAGTGCAGGCCGGCGAGCCAGAGACCGGCGATGGACGCGGCATCCGCTGCGCCGGGTGCAGGATCCCGCGTCGTCGCGGGGGCGACGGCGAACGCGTGCACATCGACGCCGGTGCCGACCCGGGGCGCCGCACGGTCGGCCGCGGCATCCGGTGCACCGAGATCGGCGGCGAGCAGCAGTTCCGCGCGACGGAGGTCCCACGGGGTGGTGATCTTGAAGGCCAGCTGGTCACCGGCGATGACCTGGACCGGGTGGCCGGCCGCCGCGACCAGCGCGGCGTCGTCGGTCACCGCGTCGGTGAGGTCGCCGGCGGCGGCCACAACCTGGTCGAGGAGGTCGCGGGGGAAGCCCTGCGGCGTCTGCACCGCCGCCAGCTCTGAACGGTCGACGGTGCCGAGGATCCTGCCGTCGGCATCGACCTGTTTGATGGTGTCGATGACGGCGAGTCCGGGGACGATGCCGCTCCCGGTGGCGCGCACGGCCGCGACGACAGCGTCGAACTGGGCGGCGGGCGTGAGCGCGCGCGCCGCGTCGTGCACCAGCACACAACGGATGCCGTCAGCCACGATCGCGAGTCCCCGTGCGACCGACTCCTGCCGGCTGTCGCCACCGGCCACCACGCTGACGAGGCCCGAGAGCGGCCCGGCGACCCGGTCGGCGATCGCTCGCGCGTCACCCTCGAGCGCCGGCGGTGCCACCACGATGACCTGCGCGGGTTCGCTCATCTGGAACACGCCGGTGAGGGCGTGCTCGAGCATCGGGCGTCCGTTGACGGGCTGGAAGGCCTTCGGCCCGGCCGCGCCCAGCCGGGTACCGCTGCCGGCGGCGACCACGATGACCGCGACAACCGGGGCGGGGGAAACAGTCATGTCAGGAGGCTATCTGGTGAGGTGTTCGGGGGCGGATGGACAGAACGGGAACGCAGTACGGCGCAGTGCGGAGCAAACAAGAAAGGCGGCACCTGCCGGCGCCGCCTTCCCTGAAATCTGGACTACGAAGCAAGAACCTCATCGAGAACGCTGGACGCCTTCTCTTCATCGGTCTTCTCGGCCAGGGCCAGTTCGGAAATGAGGATCTGGCGGGCCTTGGCCAGCATCCGCTTCTCGCCGGCGGACAGGCCGCGGTCCTGGTCACGGCGCCACAGGTCGCGGACAACCTCTGACACCTTGATCACGTCACCGGAAGCGAGCTTCTCGAGATTCGCCTTATAACGTCGTGACCAGTTGGTGGGTTCTTCGGTGAACGGCGCGCGGAGTACGTCGAACACGCGGTCGAGGCCTTCCTGGCCGATCACGTCTCGAACGCCGACCAGGTCGACGTTCTCGGCGGGAACCTCGATGGTGAGGTCGCCCTGGGTGACATTGAGCTTGAGGTAGAGCTTCTCTTCTCCCTTGATGATCCGCTTTTTCACCTCGGTGATAGTTGCAGCACCGTGGTGGGGATAAACGACGGTTTCGCCAACCTCAAAAAGCATGTATCACTTTCCCTTCAGCAACGTCTAGGATACCACACCCCGAGGTGGTAGGGTTCGCGCAGCCCGCGCCCGAGCCCGCGCGACACCGCCCGCATCCGCCCGGCCAGGCCGCTGCCCGCCCCTCCCGCGGCTGCGCCGGTAGGCTAAACTCAAAGCGAATCTGCAGCGCCCCAGCCATCCCGGCTCGGCGCTGAACTGTGTGGAGGTCTTGTGAGGGCGCGTATCGCGGCATCCGTCGTACTGGCGGCTGGCATTCTGTTGGGAACCAGCGCCTGCGGATTTTTCGCGCCCCAGGCCACCGCGATCCACTATGACGCCAGCGACGGGGTGAGCGGCAACGTCGGCGACATTGCCATCCGCAACGCCTTGCTCATCACCGACAACGACGGCGCCGCGAACTTCATCGTGACCGTGGTCAACCAGGGCGACAAGGCGCAGAGCCTCAAGGTGCAGTACAAGGCCGGCGGCGAGAAGGTCACCCGCAGCATCAATGTGCAGGGCAACGCCAGCACGAGCGTCGGCACCGACTCCCCCACCCTGACCTTCGATGACTTCGACGGCGCGCCCGGCTCGCTGTTCCCGGTCTTCCTGCAGTACGGGGAGTCGACCGGTGTGGAGCTGCTGGTGCCGGTGCTCGACGGCACACTCGCGCAGTACGCCACCCTGGTTCCGACGCCGGAACCGACTCCGGTTGCAACCATTACGCCGACGCCCACCCCAACCGTCGCGCCGTAGCCCCTCCTTCACCCCGCCGAATACGCAGTAGTTGGGATTATGACCTCGTCATAACCCCAACTACTGCGTTTTCGCGAGCACGGGTGGCTACGCTTCGAAGCGGTACCCGAGGCCACGCACCGTCACCAGCATGACCGGCTCCGACGGCGTCGCCTCAATGCGTGAGCGGATGCGCTTGATGTGCACGTCCAGGGTCTTGGTGTCGCCGAAATAGTCGGCTCCCCAGACCCGGTCGATGAGCTGGCCACGGGTGAGCACCCGGCCGGCGTTCCGCATCAACAGCTCGAGCAATTCATATTCCTTCAGCGGCATGGTCACGACCTCGCCCGAAACCGAGACGGTGTGGCGTTCGATGTCCATCGTCACCGTGCCGGCGGTCAGAATGTTGTCGTCGTCGGCATCGGCATGCGTTCGCCGCCTCATCACGGCGCGGATGCGTGCGAGCAGTTCGCGGGTCGAATACGGCTTGGTCACATAGTCATCGGCGCCGAGCTCGAGCCCGACCACGATATCGATCTCGGAGTCCTTGGCGGTCAGCATGATGATCGGCACCGACGAGCGGGTCCTGACCTGCCGGCACACCTCGGTGCCGGGCAGGCCGGGCAGCATCAGGTCGAGCAGGATGAGGTCGGCGCCGGTGCGGTCGAACTCCTCGACCGCGGTCAGGCCGTCAGCGGCAACCGTGACCTCATAGCCTTCGCGTTCGAGCAGGTAGCTCAGCGGTTCACTGAGCGCGATCTCGTCTTCGACGAGAAGGATGTGGGTCACGTGTTGGCTCCTGATGCGGGGGTAGGGGTGGGGGTGGACTTCCGGGCCTTCTTGGCGCGCTTCTTGGCAGCCCTGGCAGCCGCCTCCGCGCCGTCCTGCGCCCGGACGGATCCGACCGGGCCGGCGTCGGCGCCGTCTCGGTCTCGCCTCCCGTCGATGGCATCCGGCCCGTCTGTTGACGTGAGCCCGGCGACTCCGTCGAGCGCGTCGAGGCCGTCGACCCCGTCGAGTCCATCGATGGCCTCGGGCAGCCGGAGGGTGAAGGTGGACCCGCGGCCTTGCTGTGACCACACCCGCACGTCGCCGCCGTGGTTCTGCACCACGTGCTTGACGATCGCGAGCCCCAGCCCGCTGCCCCCGGTGTTCCGGGCGCGCGCCTGGTCGACGCGGAAGAACCGTTCGAAGACGCGGTCGATATCAGCTTCCGGGATCCCGACGCCCTGGTCCGTCACGGCGATCTCGACCACGCCCTCATGGCGCCGCACGCCCACGCCGACCCGCGAATGGGCCGAGGAGTACAGCACCGCGTTGGCGACGAGGTTGTGCACCGCCACCACCAGCAGCGCCTCGTCACCGTACACCCGCGTGCCGGTCTGGCGGCCCACCGCGATGGTGATGCCGCTGGCACGGGCCACCACCTGGCTCTGGTCCACAGCCTGCGCCACGACTGAGTCGATGTCCACCAACTCGGCGTGTTCGAGCGCGTCGTGGGCCTGCAGCCGCGAGAGCTCGATGATCTCCTGGGTCAGGCGCCCGAGGCGCCCGGCCTCCGTCGCGAGCCGGTTGGCGAACCGTCGAACCTGAACCGGTTCATCCGCTGCCTGCTCGAGCGCCTCCGCGAGCAGTCCAACGGATGCGATGGGGGTCTTCAGCTCGTGGCTGATGTTGGCGACGAAGTCGCGTCGCACCTCATCGAGCCGGAAGGATTCGGTGCGGTCCTCGGCCAGGAGCAGCACGTAGCGGGTGCCCAGGGTTGCCAGCCGCACCCGGAACCGCATGTTCGCGTCACCGAACGGGCCGCGGGAGAGAACCAGGTCCTGGGTCACCACTTCGCCGGTGCGGCGCACCTGGGCGGCGAGGTCGAGCAGTTCGCTGTGCACCAGGTGCTGGTTCCAGACCAGGCCCAGCGCGAGGGCACCCGGCGAGGCCTTGATCACGTTATTGGAGGGGTCGAGCACCACGCCGGCCGATTCCAGGGCGTCGAGGGCTTGGTCGATTCCATCGGGAACCGCCGGGTTCACCACCGCTGCCGCCCGCTCGCCGTGGCGCGCTGCGGCGTGGAGGAGGGCGACGAAACCGGCGCCGACAGCGAGGCCGAGGGCCAGCGACAGCAGCACCAGCCAGGAGGATTCCATTCCTCCAGATTAGTGACACATCGCGTGGGCCCCGCGACTCTTCGCCCTCGGCTCAGGGTACTTTAGGAAGTGTTCAGTCCCGCGGCACCTGCCGTTAACCTGTCCCGGACATGATGAGCCGGGGCCAGGCGGGTCTCATGGGCCTGCGTGCGAGAGCGGCGGCCAGGAAGGACCACAAAACCATGCGTGAAGTATTCCAGCAGGAGCTCGCCGAAGTCCAGGAGCGCCTGGTTGAGATCGCGGGCCGCGTGGCCGTCTCCATCGACAAGGCCACCCGCGCGTTCAACGAATCCGACGTGACCCTCGCCGAAGAGGTCATCGCCGACGACCACAAGATCGACGCTCTCACGGTGGAGCTCGATGAGCTGGCGATCACGATTCTGGCCCGGCAGCAGCCGGTGGCCCGCGACCTGCGCATCGTCGTGAGCGCGTTGCGCATCAGCGCGTCCCTCGAGCGGATGGGCGACATGTCGACCCACATCGCGCAGCTGGCCCGTTACCGTTTCCCCGACAAGGTGGTTCCGAAGAGCCTGCGTCCCACCTTTGTGGAGATGGGCGCCCTGGACGTGGCGATCGCCAATATGCTCACCGAGCTCCTCACCAACGAGGACATGCACCTGGCCGAGACCATCCGCAACGAGGACGACAAGGTCGACGCCCTTCACCTCAGCGTGTTCGACGCCGTACTCGGTGAGGCCTGGAAGGGCGAGGCCACCGACACCGTGGACGCCACCCTGGCCAGCCGGTACCACGAGCGCTTCGCAGACCACGCCGTGTCGATCGCGAAGAAAGTGCAATACCTGGGCACCGGCGACTGGCACCCCGTCTCCAACCCCTGACCCTTTTCCCCTCCCCCGTCGCCGAACCCGCACTTGTTGGGTTTATGACCCCGTCATAAACCCAACAAGTGCGTTTTCGCGTGAGCGTGAGCGGGGGCGGGGTGCGGGCAGAGGGGGCTACTTCTTGGCGCCCTGGGCGGCGACCGCGGCGGCGCCGGCGGCAGCGGCCTCCGGGTCGAGGTACTCGGCCGGGCTGAGCGGCATCAGGTCTTCGCCGAGCGTGTAGACCAGGGGAATACCGGTCGGGATGTTGAGGTCAGCGATGTCTGCGTCGGAGATCCCGTCGAGGTGCTTGACCAGGGCGCGCAGCGAGTTGCCGTGCGCGGTGACCAGCACCTGCTTACCCGCCCGCAGGTCGCTGGAGATGTCGGACTCCCAGTACGGAAGCATCCGCTCGATGACGTCTTTCAGGCACTCCGTGCGGGGAAGCTGGTCGCCGAGCCCGGCATAGCGGGGGTCGCCGACCTGCGACCACTCGGCGTCGTCGGCCAGCACGGGCGGCGGCACGTCGAACGAGCGGCGCCACAGCTGGAACTGCTCCGGGCCGTACTTCTCCAGGGTCTCCGCCTTGTCCAGGCCCTGCAACGCACCGTAGTGGCGCTCGTTCAGGCGCCAGGAGCGCTTCACGTCGATCCACAGCCGGTCGGCTTTCTCCAGCGCGAGGTCGGCGGTCTGGATCGCACGGGTGAGCACCGATGTGTGCACGACGTCCGGAGTGAGGCCAGACTCGGCGATCAGCTCGCCGGCACGGGTGGCCTCGGTCACGCCCTGGTCGCTCAGCCGAACATCCACCCAGCCGGTGAAGAGGTTCTGCTGGTTCCAGAGGCTGTTGCCGTGGCGGAGGAGGATGAGTGTGTAAGGCGCTGACATGCCTCCAACTCTACCGATGACCGCCCGCACTCCAGTGATGCGAGAGAATGGTCTAATGCCGGTCGGGACTATCACGCGTGGAACCACCAACACCAACCGCCTCCGCCGCATCGACCGTTGGACCCAGCAGCTGCCCGTCCTCCGCTCCACCGCCGACCCGCTGGTCGTCGACCTCGGATACGGGGCCAGCGCCGTCACCAGCCTCGAGATGCACCAGCGGCTGGTGAAACGGCGAACGGATGTCCAGGTCATCGGACTCGAGATCGACCCGGTTCGGGTGCTTGGGGCGAACCAGCAGTTGGCCACCGTGCAGTCCGGAGCGACGGGGTTCGCCTCAGACGCCCGGGTGAGCTTCGGTCTCGGCGGCTTCGAGGTGCCGCTGCCCGCCAATCGCAAGGCCGGTGTGATCCGCGCCCTCAACGTGCTGCGCCAGTACGACGAACCCGGCGTGGTCCCGGCGTGGCGGCTGCTGACCACCCGGTTGCAACCGGACGGCGTGCTGATCGACGGAACCTGCGACGAGATCGGCCGCATCGCGGCCTGGGTCGACGTGGGGCCGGACGGACCGCGCAGCCTCACCATCTCGCTGCGACTCACCGACCTGGACCTGCCGTCGGTGGTCGCGGAGCGGCTGCCGAAGATCCTCATCCACCGCAACATTCCGGGCGAACGGGTGCACGAGCTGATGCTGGCGCTCGACCGCGCCTGGCGGCACCAGGTCGCACACGCCGCCTACAGCCCGACGCAGCGCTGGATCGCTGCCGTCGCGGCGTTGCGCGCTCAGGGCTGGGCGGTCGAGGGCGGACTCTCGAGGTGGAGGCTGGGCGAACTGACGCTGCCGTGGGCATCCGTCGCCCCTCGCGGCTTCACCTGGTAGCCGCCGCCTGCAGGTTCGCGGGTTGAACGCCGCTGCGCGCGTGGAATTCACCCAGCGCAGCGGCGTTCGACCCGCGCAACGGGCGGACGCGGGCCCCCGCCGGGGTCGGGGACGACGGCAACGGCTAGCGCGGCTGTCGAACCCCGAGCCGCGGCAGCCGCGGGATGTCGGCGACCGAACCGGCGGACTGCGGCACGATGACCTCCTGGGCGGCGGCGATCGAGATCCCCTGCGACAGCACGTGCAGGGTGACATCAGCGGGAACGGTGCGCTTGATCACGGCGAGGGCGATCGGCCCCAGCTCGTAATGGATGGCGCTGGACGTGACCTGACCGACGGTGCGGCGCTCCGGCTCGCCCCCCGGCAGGGCGCGCACGCCCTGCACCTCGTCTCCGTGGGCGGGCAGCACGCTCTCCGAACCGTCAAGGTGCAGCAGCACCAGCCGGCGCGGCGGGTGGCCCAGGTTGTGCACCTTGGCGACCGTCTCCTGACCGCGGTAGCAGCCCTTGTTCAGGTGCACAGCGGTGCGCAGCCAGTCCAATTCGTGCGGGATGGTCTTCTCGTCCGCCTCCAGGGCGGCACGCGGACGCCAGGCCGCGATCCGCAGCGCCTCGGCGGCGAGCAGGCCCGCGGCGGCCACGGCGCCGCCCGCCACCGCAGTGGCAATCGCAGGCAGCGACGACCGCGGCACCAGCATCTCGCTCCACCGCCAGGACTCCCCGGGGTGCTCGGCGGCCTCGGCGTACTGGAAGCCGCCACTGCCGACGACGGCCCACGGGTCATTCCAGACCAGCGGCACACCGTTCGGGGCGACCGGTTCCACCGAGGTGGCCTGCGCCAGGAACCCGGCCGGCGCTGCGGCCATGGTGCCGATGGTGGCAACGGATGCCGTGTGGTCGGTGATCTCGACGCGCAACATGAAGCGCATCTTCTCCAACCAGCTCTTGAGGCCGGGCAGTTCGGCTGCTTCGATCAGCAACCAGGTCTCGACGCCGTCGTCGAGTACCCGCATGGCGTGCTCGAGGCGGCCGGACGGGTCGAGCAGCAACGTCTCGGTGGACTCCCCCGGCGCGAGGCCGGTGAGCTCCTGGCTGGACACGGAGTTCAGCCAGCTCAGCCGGTCCGGCCCGGCGACTCCGAGCACACCACGGTGCGACAGGTCGACGATCGCCTCACCGGCCAGGAGCCGGCGCTGCTCGATCATCGGGCTTCCGTAGTGGGCGGCAACGCCGGCGTCAACGCCCTCGGCCTGCACTGCCGCATCCAGCGACAGGAGGGGCGAGGGCCATGCGGCGGGTGATTCAGTCGGGTCGGTCATATCAGTGCGACATCTCTTCGGTCAGCGCAGTCAGTCGACTTTGGCCAGTCGGCCGGAGGCGTGGGTGCGCAGGGTCTGTCCCAGCGCTGCAATGTCCCACGCCCAGAGCAGATGGTTGTCGACGAGGCCGTACATCCTGGTGGCAGCGGCGTACGGTTTGGCGCCCTGGGTGCGCATGACGGCATCCGTCGCGAGGTCGATCCGTGGACCCTTGACCTGGCCGAGGTAGAGCTCGGCGACACCGGCCGGGTGCACCAGCGCCACCTCGATGTCGAAGCCGCCGTCGTCGTTGCGGAGGGTCTCCACCGCGTCTGCGGTGGCGAAGGGGGGTTCGCCGGTGCCCGGCAGCATCCCGGGGCCCTGGTCGCCCTCGCCCTGCTGGCGGCTGAGCCGCCAGTAACCGGTTTCGCTCACCAGCGGGATCTTCTCGCCGGTCGGGTCGCCGGGTTCGGGCTCGAGCCAGGTGTACGAGTTGTAGTTGAGGTGCGGAAGCCCGTCATGGCTGAAGCTGACCCGTTGGCCGAACTCACGCGTCACCGAACCGTCGCCGATGGTGTAGTCGAGGACACCCGAGCCCTCCCAGACGCCGAGGAGCCAGGAGAGGGGGACCAGCTCAGACGGGAGCCCGACCGGAAGTTCGAACACGGCGCCTTACCGCTGCCCCCGGAACAGCTTGTACAGGACCACGACGGAGACGTACGCGATCGACAGGCTGGCCAGCGCGAGGAGGCCCAGGAAGAAGAGTTCAAGTGCGAGGGGCGACATGCTCCGAGTCTAGCTTCTAGCGAAGCCCGATCAGGGCGAAGACACCCGTCGCGGCGGCGAGCACGATCGTGGCGCCCACGATGCTCACGGTGACCCGGTTGACGTAACCCTCTTTACGCCCGGTCCCGATCTGGACACCCAGCGTCACGATGGTGCAGCCGGCCAGCGACAGGCCGATCCAGGCCAGTTCCTGCTCCGCAACCGAGAGCAACCCCACCAGCACCGCAAAGACGAGCGCGAGCAGCCAAACCACGACGATGCTTCTCCACTGCCAGCTCACCCGTCCATTCTGCCCTGCCCAGGCGGCCCTGTGTGTTCCCTGTAGTATGGGCGCACGATATTTGGAGGATGCGCGTGGCGCAGTTGTTGATCCTTACTTCGGCAGTCAACAATGATGTTCTTCCTGCCCTCGCCTTGCTGTCACACGGCACGCGGGCCATCCCGGCCAAGCCGGAGCAGCTCATCAACGCGCCTGATTCCGACCTGGTCCTGGTCGACGCCCGCACCAACCTCATCGCCGCCAAATCGCTCTGCCAGATCTTGCGCACCACCGGGATCTCGGTGCCACTGCTGTTGGTGATCACTGAAGGCGGCCTCACCGCGGTCAGCCCGGACTGGGGTGTGGACGACGTGATCCTGGACTCAGCCGGTCCCGCCGAGGTCGACGCGCGTATCCGTCTCGCCGCGGGCCGCGCGGTGGCCGGCATCCCGTCGCCCACCATCCGCGCTGCCGGGGTGGTGATCGACGAGGCGAACTACTCGGCCAAGGTCCACGGCACGCCGCTCGACCTCACCTATAAGGAATTCGAGCTCCTGCGCTTCCTCGCCGCCCACCCGTCCCGGGTCTTCACCCGCGAGCAGCTGCTCAGCGAGGTCTGGGGATACGACTATTTCGGCGGAACCCGCACCGTCGACGTGCACGTGCGGCGCCTGCGGGCGAAGCTCGGCGACCAGGAATCGCTGATCGGGACCGTCCGCAACGTCGGCTACCGGTTCAACCTGTATGAGGAGAACGACGAACGTGTCCCTCTCAGTTCCTGACCTGACGGATGCGGCCGCCGCCGCGAGCTTCACCAGGATCGCCGACGCGGCTGCCGCGGTCGACGGGTACCGCCCGTTCAACGAACAGTCGCTGCTCGACCTCGCCTCCGGAGCCCGGCGTCCGGTGCTGATCCGAGCGGATGCCACAGGATCACGAAGCGGAGATGAAAGCGGCACGGCCGGCCACGCCGCCGCCTCACTCGCGGGGACGGTCGTCGGCGCCGCAGTCGTGGGCAACGACGAACTCGACCTCGTCATCGCGCCCCGGTTCCGCGGCCAGGGCCATGCCACGCGGGCGCTGCCCGGTTTGCTCGCCGGCCTGCACGGTCCGCTCACCGCCTGGTCGCACGGCGACCACCCGGCCGCGCGGGTATTGGCGGTGCAGTTCCGATTCGTCGCCGCGCGCACCCTCCTGCAGCTGCGCCTGTCACCGATCCCGCGCGCCGATGCGGGCACCAGAGGGAGCCGCAGCGGAGTCGGCGAGGTGACGATCGGCCCCTTCAAGCCCGGTCGGGACGACGCAGACTGGATCGCCCTGAACGCGCTGGTGTTCGCCGACCACCCCGAGCAGGGCCGGCTCACCCTCGAGGACCTCGCCGCGCGGCAGGGCGAGCCCTGGTTCAACTCCGATGACTTCCTGATCGCCCGCGACGACTCGGGGCGCATGATCGGGTACAACTGGCTCAAGGTGGAGCCAGGCACCCGGGCCGAGGCCGGCGAGATCTACGTGATCGGCATCCACCCCGACGTGACAGGCCGGGGCCTCGGCCGCACCCTGATGAACGCGGGCCTCCGCCGGCTGCAGGAGTGCGGCATCGACGCCGCAGACCTCTATGTGGACGCCGACAACCGCCCGGCGGTCCAGCTGTACCGGGCGCTCGGGTTCACCGACGTCACCGTCGACGTGCAGTACCGTCGCCTCCCCGCCTGACCCGCTGCCGCGTCTCCCCGCACGGTCCCAGCCCGCCAATGGTGAAACCGGGGGGAACAGCAGACAACGGATGCCTCGAATTCGATGCCGCCGCAGCCAGGCAGTGTAAGGATGGTGGGATGGACGTCGACAACATCAGCCAGGCGGACTCGGGGCTCGGCACCGACTTCGACGACGACTTCGACCCGCTGTTCATGCTCAACGACCCGGAGCTGCCCGGCGAGCGCTACCTGGATCGGGAACTGAGCTGGCTCGCATTCAACCAGCGGGTGCTCGAGCTTGCCGAGGACCCCGACCTCCCGGTGCTGGAGCGGGCCAACTTCCTGGCCATTTTCGCCAGCAACCTCGACGAATTCTTCATGGTCCGGGTCGCCGGGCTGAAACGCCGCATCCTGACCGGCCTGGCCGTGCCGACCAACGTCGGGCGCGCGCCGTTCGACGTGCTGTCCGACATCTCCCAGGCCGCCCACCGGTTGCAGGAGCGACACGCGCGCGCCTACCAGGACCTGGTGCGCCCCGCCCTGGCGGCCGCGGGCATCGAGGTCGTCGAATGGGACACCCTGAACGCCAGCGAGCGGGAGTGGCTGCGCGACTACTTCTCGAAACAGATTTTCCCGGTGCTGATGCCGCTCGCGGTCGACCCGGCGCATCCGTTCCCCTACATCTCGGGGCTCTCGCTCAACCTGGCCGTGCGGGTGCGCAACTCGAGGACCGGCAAGCAGGAGTTCGCGCGGCTCAAAGTGCCGCAGATGCTGCCGCGGGTGGTGCCGGTCGACCGGAGCGAGTCCGTCGACAACATCCGCTTCGTCGCGCTGGAAGACCTCATCGCCAACCACCTGGGCGACCTGTTCCCCGGCATGGAGATCGTCGAGCACCACGCGTTCCGGGTCACCCGCAACGAAGACGTGGAGATCGAGGAGGACGAGACCGAGAACCTGATCAAGGCGCTCGAAAAGGAACTGCTCCGCCGCCGGTTCGGCCCGCCGATCCGGCTGGAGATCACCGAGGACATGGACGACGTCACCCTCGACCTCCTGGTGCGTGAACTCGACATCACAGAGCAGGAGGTCTACCGCCTGCCCGCGCCGCTCGACCTCGCGGCCATGTTCGACGTGGCGCGCATCGATCGGCCCGACCTGCACTACCCGAAGCACGTGCCGACCACGGCGGCGCAGTTCATGCCGCCCGAGCCGAACGGCCAGGCCGACATCTTCCGTGCCATCTCGCGGCGCGACGTGCTCGTGCATCACCCCTACGAGTCCTTCGCCACCAGCGTGCAGGCCTTCCTGGAGCAGGCCGCGGCCGACCCGCACGTGCTCGCCATCAAGCAGACCCTGTACCGCACCTCCGGGGACAGCCCGATCGTCGAGGCGTTGATCGACGCCGCCGAATCCGGCAAGCAGGTGCTCGCCCTGGTGGAGATCAAGGCGCGCTTCGACGAGCAGGCGAACATCTCCTGGGCGCGCAAGCTGGAGAAAGCAGGCGTGCACGTGGTCTACGGCCTGGTCGGGCTGAAGACCCACTGCAAGCTCGCCCTCGTGGTGCGCCACGAAAAGGGCGTGCTTCGGCACTACAGCCACATCGGCACCGGCAACTACAACCCCAAGACCAGCCGCATCTACGAGGACCTCGGCTTGTTCACAGCGGATGACCAGGTCGGCAAAGACCTGACCCGCCTGTTCAACGAGTTGTCCGGCTACGCGATCGAGAAGAAGTTCAAGCGCCTGCTGGTGGCGCCGCTGCACCTGCGGAAAGGCCTGCTCAAACGCATCGCCGATGAGACGTCGGCTGCGCTGGCGGGCAAGCCGTCCGGCATCCGGATCAAGGTCAACTCGATGGTGGACGAGGCGATCATCGACGCCCTCTACCGCGCGAGCAACGCCGGGGTGCCGGTGGACGTGTGGGTGCGCGGCATCTGCAGCCTCAAGCCGGGGGTGCCAGGGCTCAGCGAGAACATTCGCGTGCGGTCCATCCTCGGCCGTTACCTCGAACACTCGCGCATCTTCTCGTTCCTGAACGGCGGCGATCCCCAGGTCTTCATCGGCAGCGCCGACATGATGCACCGCAACCTCGACCGGAGGGTCGAAGCCCTGGTGCGCCTGGTCGACATCGACCACCTCAGCGAAATCGACGGGCTGTTCGACCGCGCGATGGACGAGCGCACCTCGTCGTGGTGGCTCGACGCCGACGGCACCTGGACCCGGCATGCCAGGGACGAGTCGGGGAACCTGCTCGAGGACATGCAAAATAGGCTTATGCAACAGATCGGGTCACGCAAGCGTTCGGCCATTCGCCGATGACCGACACCGCGGTGTACGCGGCAGGAGCAGTGTGCTGGCGGCTCATCGACGGCAGAATGCATGTGCTGCTGATCCACCGCACCGTGCACGGGGACGTCACCATTCCCAAGGGCAAGGTGGACCCGGGCGAATCGCTGCCCCGCACCGCGGTACGCGAGGTGCAGGAAGAGACCGGCCTGGACGTCGCACTCGGGGTGCCGCTCGGCATCTCCACCTACCGGATGCCCAATGGCCGCGACAAGATCGTGCACTACTGGGCGGCCGAGGTGACCCCGCAGGCGGTGTTGAATTCGTCGTTCGTGCCCAACGGCGAGGTGGCGGCGCTGGAGTGGGTCACCGTGAAGCGGGCCAGGACCTACCTCAGCTATCAGCCCGACGTCGAGATCCTCGATGCGTTCGCGAAACTCGTCGACAACGGCGTGACCAGCACCTATGCCCTGATCGCGCTCCGGCACGGAAAGGCGACGTCCCCGAGCAGCTGGGACGGGCCGGACGCCACCCGGCCGCTCACTGAACGCGGCGTCAAGCAGGCGGCGAGCGTTGTCCAGGCCGTCACGGCGTGGCATCCGCTGAAGATCGTCACCAGCAGCGCAACCCGCTGTGTGACCACTGTCGCCCCGCTGGCTGCGGCGACCGGCATCGAGGTGAAGCGCACCGACATGATCAGCCAGGACGCATACGAACAGGGCACCAGCGACGTGCGCCACGTCATCGGCAAGCGGGTGCGCGCCCGGAAAACCGCGGTGCTGTGCAGCCACGGCCCGGTGCTGCCCGACATCCTGCGCGAGATCGCCCTGGCCACGGGCACGCCACTGGGGTTATACATCACGGATGCCGCAGACCTGGAGACCGGCGGCTTCTCGGTGGTCCACCTCTCCGCGAGCAATCCGAGCTCGGGCATCGTCGCGATCGAGACCCACGCGCCCCGCGTCTAGCCGTTCTCCGCTCCACCGCCGTGAAGCCGTCGAGTCCTGTTTACCTTCCGTTCACCAAAACACGGGGATGCCGTTAAGTCGGCGTCGTATCGTGGCAGCCGGGTCGGACATCGAGGCAATCCAGATGGTCGACTTTTTTCCTGTAATCGACCCCTTGAAGGGATTCACCAGTGAATTTCAAGCGTTTTGGCGCTCCTGCCGCAGTCGCAGTCGTTGCCGCCCTCGCCCTGTCTTCGTGCGCCGCAAACGAGGGCGGAGCGCCGGCCGGCGACACCGCCGCCGCGAGCACCCTCTCCGGAACCATCAATGCAGCAGGTGCTTCCTCGCAGGGCTCGGCCCAGGAGGCCTGGGCCGCCGCGTTCCAGACCGCGAACCCCGATGTCACGGTCAACTACGACCCGTCCGGCTCCGGCGCGGGCCGCGAGACCTTCGCCGCCGGCGGCTCCGACTTCGCCGGCTCGGACTCCTTCCTCAAGGATGAAGAACTCGCCGCCGGCTTCGGATCCTGTGTCCCCGGCAGCACGGCCGTCGACCTGCCCGTGTACATCTCCCCGATCGCCGTTGTCTTCAACGTCGACGGCGTGAAGGACCTGAACCTCGACGCTGACACCCTCGCCAAGATCTTCAAGGGCGACATCACGACCTGGAACGACCCGGCCATCGCCGCGCTGAACAAGGACGCGAAGCTCCCCGCAACGTCGATCACCGCCGTGCACCGCTCCGACGACTCAGGCACCACGAAGAACTTCTCCGACTACCTGAACCAGAACGCACCCGCTGTCTGGACCGAGAAGCCGGCCGACCCGTTCCCGTACCAGAGCGGTGAAGGCGCACAGGGCACCTCAGGCGTCATCAGCGCCGTCACCAACGGCGTGGGCACCATCGGCTACGCCGACGCCTCACAGGCCGGCAAGCTCGGCGTCGCCAAGATCAAGGTCGGCGACACCTTCGTGAAGTACACGGCAGAAGCCGCAGCAGCCGTCGTCGACGGTTCGCCCCTGGTCGACGGCCGCGCCGACAACGACCTCGCCGTCGCACTCGACCGCAAGACCACCGACAGCTCGCACTACCCGCTCGTGCTGGTGAGCTACGCCATCGTCTGCACCGAGTACGCAGACGCCGCCAAGGGCGAGCTCGTCAAGGCGTACGTCGGCTATATGGCCAGCGAAAAGGGACAGGCTGAGGCTGCCAAGTCCGCCGGTGCCGCACCGCTGTCGAGCGACCTGCAGAAAAAGGTCGCCGCGGTGATCGCCAGCATCAAGTAACACCAGCTCCACCGGCCCGATCCGTCACTGCCTCGCGTTGCGTGCCAGTGACGGGTCGGGCACACTGAGGTTTGTGGCCCGCGTCGCGAACCTCCATCATCCAGACCAGAATCACCACAGCCCCACAGGGAGACGCCCGGCATGACGAGCGCAGTTGCCACCAGACCGGCACAGGTCAAACAGCGACCCGGCGACCGCATCTTCAGCACCGCGACCATCGTCGCCGGAAGCCTGATCCTCGCCGTCCTCGCCGCGGTCGCGGTTTTCCTCTTCATCCAGAGCCTGCCCGCGTTCGTCGCGCCAGCGGATGCCTTCAAAGGCGATTTCACCAACTTCTGGTCCTACGTCTGGCCGCTCGCGTTCGGCACCCTCTGGTCGTCATTCCTCGCCCTGATCATGGCCATCCCGGTCGCCATCGGGATCGCCCTGTTCATCTCCCACTACGCCCCGCGGAAGCTCGCCCAGGGCCTCGGCTACATCGTCGACCTGCTCGCGGCAGTCCCGTCCGTCGTGTTCGGGCTCTGGGGCATCGGCGTGCTGGCGCCCCTGATCCAGCCGTTCTACACCACCCTGGTCGAGTGGTTCGGCGCTTTCCCGCTCTTCGCCGGCCCGGTCTCCGGAACCGGTCGCACGATCCTCACCGTCGCGATCGTGCTCGCGGTCATGGTGCTCCCGATCATCACCGCGATCTGCCGCGAAGTCTTCCTGCAGACCCCGGTGTTGCACGAGGAGGCGGCGCTCGCCCTCGGTGCCACCCGCTGGGAGATGATCAGGATGGCGGTGCTGCCGTTCGGTCGCCCCGGCATCATCTCCGCCTCCATGCTCGGCCTCGGCCGCGCACTCGGCGAGACGATGGCCGTCGCGATGATCCTCTCGCCGAGCCCTGACGTCATCTTCAAGCTGCTCACCTCGCAGAACCCCACCACGATCGCCGCCAACATCGCCCTCAACTTCCCTGAAGCCCACGGGGTGGGTGTGAACATCCTGCTCGCCACCGGCCTGGTGCTGTTCGTCATCACGCTCGCGGTCAACATGCTGGCGCGCTACATCATCAACCGCCGCAAGGCATTCTCGGGAGCGAACTGATGGCCATCTCCACCGGTTCAGGCCGCAGGACGGGCGCGGCGGCGACCACGCCTCCCACCGCCCCGCCGACGAATCCGCCGGGCAACCGGGCGAATTCGGCGCCGCTCAGCAATTCGCTGACCGCAGGCAAGCTGCCGAAGAACTCGCCGCTCTGGGTGCTGCTGGGCAGCTGGATCATCGCCGGCGCCGTGTTCTTCGTGCTGGAGATCGGCGGCGCGACCAAGGATTTCAACGTCGCCGGAACGTTGTTCTTCGGCACCGTGCTCTACGCCATCGCCATCTACTCACTGTCCTACTTCGTCGAGGGCGCCCGTAAGGCCAAGGACCGGCTGATGACGACCCTGGTCAGCGCGGCGTTCGTGATCGCCCTCATCCCGCTGGTGTCGCTGGTCTTCACCACCGTGGTCAACGGGCTGCCCGCGTTCCTCACCCCCAGCTTCTTCACCGAGTCCCAGCGCAACGTCGTCGGCGCGGGCGGCGGCGCCCTGCACGCGGTGGTCGGCACGCTCATGGTGACCGGCGTCGCAACCGTGATCTCGGTGCCCATCGGCCTGCTGACGGCCATCTACCTCACCGAGTACGGGCGCGGCCGCCTGGCCCGCAGCATCACCTTCTTCGTCGACGTGATGACCGGCATCCCCTCCATCGTGGCGGGCCTGTTCGCCTTCGCCCTGTTCTCGCTCCTGTTCCAGGACCCGGGCTTGCGGTTCGGCTTCGGTGGCGCCATCGCGCTGACCGTGCTGATGATCCCGGTGGTCGTGCGCTCCAGCGAGGAGATGCTGCGGCTGGTGCCGAACGAACTCCGTGAGGCGGCGTGGGCCCTGGGGGTGCCGAAATGGCTGACCATCCTCAAGGTCGTACTGCCGACATCCATTGCCGGCATTGTCACCGGCATCATGCTCTCCATCTCCCGCGTCATCGGCGAGACCGCACCGCTCCTGATCATCTCCGGCTTCACCGCGAGCATGAACTACAACCTGTTCAGTGAGCGGATGATGACCCTCCCGGTGTTCGTGTACACCCAGTACGCCAACCAGGGCGCCGACAGCCAGGCGTACGTCGACCGGGCATGGGCCGGCGCATTGACGCTGATCCTGATCGTGATGCTGCTCAACGGCCTCGCCCGGCTGATCGCCAAAATCTTCTCACCGAAATTCGGGCGTTAGCCCTCCACCTCGAAGGAAATCGTGTCCAAGCGCATCGAAGTCTCCGACCTCAACGTCTACTACAGCAGCTTCCTCGCCGTCGAAGGCGTCTCGCTGACCATCGAACCCCGCACCGTCACCGCCTTCATCGGGCCGAGTGGGTGCGGCAAGTCCACGTTCCTCCGCACGCTGAACCGCATGCACGAGGTGATCCCCGGCGCCCGCGTCGAGGGTGAGGTGCTGATCGACGGCAACAACCTGTACGGGCCCGGCGTCGACCCGGTGCTCGTGCGCCGCCAGGTCGGCATGGTGTTCCAGCGGCCGAACCCCTTCCCGACCATGTCCATCCAGGACAACGTGCTGGCCGGCGTGAAGCTCAACAACCGGCGGATGACTCGCGGCGACGCCGACGACCTCACCGAGAAGGCACTGCGCGGGGCGAACCTGTGGAACGAGGTCAAGGACCGGCTCGACCGGCCGGGCTCCGGCCTCTCCGGCGGGCAGCAGCAGCGGCTCTGCATCGCCCGGGCGATCGCCGTGCAGCCCGATGTCATCCTGATGGACGAGCCCTGCTCGGCACTCGACCCGATTTCCACCCTCGCCATCGAGGACCTGATCGAGGAGATGAAGAAGGACTACACGATCGTGATCGTGACCCACAACATGCAGCAGGCCTCCCGGGTCTCCGACCGCACCGCGTTCTTCAACATCGCCGGCACCGGCAAACCGGGCAAGCTGATCGAGTACGACGACACCACCACCATGTTCTCGAACCCGAGCGTGCAGGCCACCGAGGACTACGTCTCCGGCCGTTTCGGCTAACCCGCGGCGGCACCGGGAGCGCGAAAACATCACGAATCGACGCAAAGTGCGCGAAAACATCGGCTAGTGCGCCTTTCCTCGCAGGAGTTGATGTTTTCGCGCTCGACGGCCACCGGTCCGGGTCGCAGCACGCGGTGCAACGGATGCGCAGGGCCGGTCGCCTCTCAGGCGTGCATCCCGTGGCCAACTCAGGAGTTTCCGCTGCTGCGGGGCGCCAGCGGCACGCTTCCGGTGCACTCCAACCCGTGCTTCCTGATTTAGCCACCGCCCGGAGGGGCGATCGGGCGCCCAGGCTCGTGAGGGGCGATCGGGCGGGCACGCTGCTGAGAGGGGCGATCGGGCGGCCTGGCTTGTGAGGGGTCACAGATCGACCTTCCCGGGGGCTCGGAAGGTCGATTCGTGACCCCTCACGGCCAGGGCGGATGCGGGGTGCGGCGGCGGGTGGGGCGGGGGCTCAGGCGGTGCGGCCGAGCAGGTACGGGTTGGGCGGCGGCGGGTTGGGCGGGAGCTCAGGCGGTGCGGCCGAGCAGGTACGCGTTGAACGCGCGGGTGCGCTCGGCGTCGACCGGGAGTGGCAGGCCGTCCAACTCGGTGACGGCGACCGCCAGCCGGACGCTGGACACCAGCCAGGCGGCATCCGCTACCCGCAGCTCGTCGACCGTCACATCGCGGTACTCAACCCGCTCCCCCTGCTCCTCCAGATGCTCGAACAGGCTCTGCTGCGTGGTGCCGTGCAGGATGGCGCCGCTCGGCGCCGGGGTGACGTAGACACCACCCGAGCGGAGGATGACGCTCGAGGTGGGCCCCTCCATCACGAAACCGTCGGTGGTGAGAAATATCGTGTCGTCAGCCCCGCGCCGCTTGGCTTCCCGCAGCGCCGCCATGTTGACGGCATAGCTGAGGGTCTTCGCACCCATCAGCAGCCACGGCGCGCGCTCGGCGACTCCGCGCGGGTAACCACGGTCCAGGGTGACGACCGCGACGCCGCGCGACCGGACCTCGCGGTAGTCGGGTGCCTGGGTGGCGTGCAGCCACGCGGTGGGCGCCGGCCCGTGCTCCACTCCACGACTCAGAACGAACTTGAGCGCGAGTTCGCCCTCGTGCGGCAGATGTCCAACGGCGAGGGCGATGGCCGCCCGCCACTGCGCCGGGTTCGGCACCGGCAGCCCGCAGATCTGGGCTGAATTGACCAGCCGGCTGATGTGCGGCTCCACCTCCTGCGGGTGCCCGTTGACGACGCTCAGGGTCTCGAAGATGCCGTCGCCACGCTGCGTGCTGAGCTCCGCCACCCGCAGCGCCGGAGCCGAGGAATCGATCTGGTGGAACGTGGCGGCGAAGTCGGTGAGCGCGGAATCGGCAGGGACCGGGTCGATCAGGAGGGTGAAGGGCAGCGTCATGGTGCGAGCCTACGCTGCCCGCGCCGCGGCATCCGTCAGCTGTCGGGCGTGCACCGAGTGCAGCACGACGCCGGATGATCAGCTTTGAATGGCGACCAGGGGGTCGGTGGTCGGCTGCTTCGATCCGCCCTTCGGCTCGACGGTGAGTCCCACGGCGTCGCCGGCCTGCATCCGGCCGTCGAGAACCCGCCAGACGGTGCCGGTGCCGGTGGAATCGAACGTTCCGGCCGACATCGCGCCGGCACTGTTCATGTACCAGAGCTGGTAGTCCTGGTCGCCGGGCAACGCCGGGAGGTCGTCGATGAGCAGCGCGGACTTGCCGAGCTCCCCGGACCAGACCAGGGTCGCCTGGTGGCCGTCCGCGGTGACAGTGGATGCCCGTTGCACGTCATCCGCGGCGTTGATCTGGGCGAGGCCGGCGGCCTGTTGCTGCTCGAACTGGTTGGTGTTGAAGGCTTGGCCCGCGACGACGCCGCCGGCGAACAGCGCGACCGCGGCCGCGGCGGCGACCAGGATGCCGATCGGCCGGCGGAACCAGCGGGCCTCGGCGCGGCGTTCGGCCGCGGAGGGGGCGGGGGGCACGGCGAGGTTCGCGGCGGGCGCTCCGGGCCCTGTCGGCGCGGTCGGCGCGGTCGGCGCGGTCGGCGGCAGGCTCGCCGGGGACGCGGCCCGCTCCGAGTCCGCGGACGGGGCGGCCGGCGCCAGCTGCGCGGCAGGCGCGGTTCCGGCCTCGGGGACCGCCGGTGCGGCATCCGCTACCGGGACGTCGGGCGCCGACAACGGCGGAAGTTGGGGGGTGGCGGCGAGCCTGGACATCAGGCTGGACTTCAGCCCCGGGGACGGCTGTACCGGTGCGGCAGCAAGACCGAGAGCAACGGCGGTGTCGGAGAGTTCGGCCGCTTCGATCCTGGCCTGTTCCGAACCGGCCAGGTACTCTTCGAACGCGGTCCGCTCCTCGGCGGCCACAGCGTCGAGCGCGTAGGCTCCGGCGAGGTCAGCGGGGTTCTTCTTCTCGTTCTCGCTCACGAGGCCACCCCCATCTCGTCCCGCAGCCGGATCATTCCATCACGCAGCCGGGTCTTCACCGTACCCAACGGCACGTGGAGCAGGTGCGCGACCTCACTCTGGGTGTAGCCGCCGTAGTAGGCGAGGCTGATGGCCTGGCGCTGCAGTTCCGTCAGCCGGTTCATCGCCCGCTCCACCCTTTCATGCTCGATTCGTATCTCAACAGTCTCCGACACGTGGTCGTATTCCACAGCGTGATCGCGGATTCCGATCCTGGTGTCCCGGTCGCGTCCCGACTGCGACGCCCTGATTCGATCCACCGCGCGGCGGTGCGCCATGGTCATGATCCAGGTCGATGCCCCGCCCCGCTGTTCGTCGTACCGCGTCGCCGTCTGCCAGATCTCCAGGAAAATCTCCTGGGTCACTTCTTCCGACTGCGCGTGGTCGATCAGGAGGCGCCGGACCAGGCCGAGCACCCGCGGCGCCATCTGGTCGTACAGTTCGCCGAATGCCGCTTGGTCGCCCCGGGCGACACGACCGAGCAACTCCTCTTTCGAGGTGGGCTCGGTCGACTCGCGGTCGCGCGCGGGATCGGCAGTCATAAGAACCAGCATGTCAGGTCTACTCCCATCCCATGTCACTGATTCGGTGCGGCGACGATTGTGGATTGGTGCGGAGGCGGGCGTCGCCACGAAGCTCGAACGCCGGTGCATCCCTTGTCGATTTCTCGTTGTGCTGGTCCAACGCCGCTTCGCGCAGTGAATTCGAGGCGCGCAGCGGCGTTCAACGCGCGCAGCCGATTCCGAGCAGCAGCGCGTGAAGGACGGTCCCGACAGTGCGCCGGGCACGATAATGGCCGGGCCGCAGAACGCCTCTCGGCGCGAGGCCGCTCGGAGCGGCGAATATTGGAGCCCGGGGTTACTGCGGCCCGGCCATGTACCAGTGTAAACGACGTCGCCGAAATGTTCTCGGTGTTCGCCCTCAGCTCAGCGTTCACGCGCGTGTCCCGCAGAAGCTCCCGGTTCGGCCCGTGGCGAGCGGATGCCGCAGCGCCAGCCGACCGAGCAGCGCCAGTCGACCGGGCAGGTCAGTCGAGTGAGCAGCGCCAGCCGACCGGGCAGGTCAGTCGAGTGAGTCATGCCGCCACAGCCTCGCGCACGACGTGAATTCCTGCGCGGTGGTGGAGAACCTCAGCGCACGGGTGGTGAGTTCGCTGGAGCGTTCCGGCTCCGTCAGGTCCAGGTCGTCGGCGACAGACGTGCACCCGGTCGCGGTGACCCGGCAGAACGCGGCCGCCCGGTCGAGGGCGACGGCGAAGTCGCCGGCGAACAGCCCACGCAGGATCTGGTCGGCGAGCGCGATGATCTCGGTCGGGCCGGTGGGAACCGATGCGCCGGCCACGACCGGGTCGATCGTCACCGCGACCTCCGTGCCCCGTTGGTACAGGAACGCCATTCCGTCGGGGTCCTGCCGGATCAGCAGCCGCAGCAGGTAGATGCGCCAGAGCGCGCCGGGGAGACTCTTCGGTGTCGACCGGGACCAGAGTTCGGCCACCGCGTCGATGCCGTTCTCATCGGTGTACGCAACCAGGCGCTCGATCACATCGGGGTCGGGGTCATTCCGCACCCGCGCCAGCAGTGCGTGCGCGGTCTCGTGTGCCACCCGGCTGATGTGAGCCGGATCTTCGCCACCCTTGAACGCCTCGAACCTGCTTCCGGAGAACTGGGTGGGCTTGTGGAATTCGTCAGCCATGTCATCCACGCTAGATTATTAACCGCGGGCCTCTAGCTCAGTTGGTAGAGCAAAGGACTTTTAATCCTTGGGTCGTCGGTTCGAGCCCGACGGGGCCCACCCTTGCAACAACATCCGCTCAGAAGTTCAGGCTCACGGACACGCCCCAGGGGAAGCTGAGCCCGATCGAGTACGACGTGATTCCGAATGTCGCCGAGAGCGTCGTGACAGCGGCGCTCATCGCGGCGTGCAGGGCGGCGAGGATGGTGTTGAGCCTCGCACTGATCTTCGTGGCCCACCCTGCGAGTCGCCGGGGCCATGGGCTGGTGGGCGCGTAGACCCGGCCCACGGCGTACGAGACGACGGATGCCCACGACTCCGCAGCGGCGAGGATACCGGCGGCTGCGTCCTGGTCGAGTTCCCCGCCGAACAGGTCGTCGTCCTCCTCGTCGGAGGCGATGGCGTCAGCGATGACGCCGAGGACCTCGTCGAGCCAGCCCTCAGCCGTATCATCCGACGCGTCAGGCAGGGTTTCGTCGGCCCACTCGGCGATGCGACCCCGAGTTTCGGTATCGGGTCCGTTCATGATCCCGCCCCTCCTAACCGGACGGATTCTCCTTCGGCGTGCCATCGGGATCGGTCGTGATGCCCGGGAATTCCGTCGGCGGCGCCGTCGGGTCCTCGGTGTGCGGGTCATCTGGCACTCCCAGCGGCGGCTGGTCGATCTCCGGGTCGGTCATCTGCTGCCTTCCTTCCGTCGTAGTGCCTGCGTTGGCACTCTCGCAGCACACGTTACGCCCAACCGGTCAGGCGTCAACCCGTTTCAGCGAAGCATCCGCTCGCACCGGCACACCGGCGCCGCCGACGACCCGCAGATCGCGCACCACCTCGGTGCCGCGCGCCCTCAGCTCGGCGACCGAGGAGACGCCGACCAGGGTCATGGTGCGCACGAGTTCGTCGGCGAGGATCTCGATCACCCGGCTCACCCCCGGCGCGCCGGCCGCGACCAGGCCGTACAAGTAGGCGCGCCCGATCGAGCAGGCGTCGGCGCCGAGCGCGAGCGCGGTGACGATGTCGCTCCCCCGGCGAATGCCGGAGTCCACGATCAGCTCGACGCTGTCGCCGGCGCGCTGTCGGGCCTCCTGCAGTGTGTCCAGCGGGCTCAGCATCCGGTCGAGCTGGCGGCCGCCGTGGTTGCTCAGTTGCACCGCGTCGATCCCGAGGCTCGCCGCCCGGCCCACGTCTTCCGGGTTGACCGTGCCCTTCAGGACGATTTTGCCCGGCCACATCGCTCGAAGGGCCTCGATATCGTCCCAGCCCTGGCTGGACTCCGAGTGACCCAGGATCTGCTCCCACATCGACGGGGTCACCATCGACGGGTCGGCGCCTGCCGGCTCGAGGTTCGGAAAGCGGATGCCGTCGGCCGCGAGGAAGTCGATCCACCAAGCCGGCCGCGCCGCGATGCCCAGGAGGGAGGCGAGGGTGAGTGCCGGCGGGGCGGTGAACCCGTTCTTGCTGTCCCGCTCGCGCGTCCCGAGCGCGCGGGTGTCCAGGCCCACGATGATCGCCCGGTAGCCGGCGGCCGCGACCCGGTCGAGTTTGGCGCTGAGCGCACCCTTGTCGGGCGACAGGCCCACGTTGAACCAGCGGTCGAGGCTGGGCGACTGCGCCGCGACGTCTTCCATCGCGACGGTGCTGAGGCCGGCGAGGGCGTATGGCAGGCCAGCGGATGCCGCGGCCCGCGCCACCGCCAACTCGCCTTCCGGATGGAACAGCCGGGTGGCGCCGGTGGGGGTGAGCGTGAACGGGAGGGCGCTCGGCCGCCCCAGGATGCTGGTCGCGGCGTCGGGCAGGGTGACCGCGCCGAACCCGGGCATGAAGCCCCACCGGTCGAAGGCAGCACGGTTACGGCCGAGGGTCGTCTCATCCTCCGCGCCCCCCTCGAGGTAGTCGAAAATGCCGGCGGGCAGCACGCGCCGGGCGGCTGCCCGGTATTCGGCGACGTTGTAGGCGCCGGCCAGCACGCGACGCTTCCTCGACAACTCCGGGACCCTGACCTGGACGAGCTGCCTGATGTCGCTGAGCTTCACGGAACGCCTTTCACGGGTCGGTGGTTTCGTGCTGAGCCTAGAATCGAAGCCGTCCGTTGCTCTATGGACGAAAAGACGAAGCGAGGCGGCCAGAACTGTGACGACGTACCAACCGGTCCCCGACCCCGTGGCGTTCCACCTGCCGACCGTTGCCGAGGTGAGCCTGGCCGTCGGTGCGGACGTCGCCGTCCTGGTCGAGCCGGGCGGTGCGCTGCAACCGGGCGGTGCGCTGCACCCGGGCGTGGCCGGCGCCGCGCTGCTGGATCCCGCGGCTCCCCCGCCGGCGTTCCCGGGAGCCATCGCCCTGGCCATCGGCCTGGTTCCAGCGGACCCCGGCGTGGCCTCACGGATCCAGGACATCGCCGACGCGGGCTATCTGGCCCTGGTCTACAAGGCGCATGGCGCATCGGATGACGGCCTTCGAGCGGCGGCCAGAGCGGCCGGGATCGGCCTGTTCCGCGCATCCGACACCGTGCCGTGGAACCAGCTCTCCGAGTTCATCGACGCCGCCGTCGTCCCGTATGGCGCGAGCAGGGGCACCCTGGTCGACATCCGCCCCGGCGACCTGTTCGAGTTGGCCAACACCGTCGCGTCGCTCGCGGGGGGCGCGGTCGCCATCGCCGACGTCGACCAGACCCTGCTGGCCTATTCGACGCTTCCCGGCCAGCCGATCGACGACACCCGTCGCAGTTCGATCCTGCAGCTGCATGTCCCCCACACCGAGCAGAACGACATCGACTACCGCCGGGTGCACTCCGCGGCCGGGGTGGTCAGCGTCGCGCCAGCCGCGCATTCGTTCACCCGCCGGGCCGTCGCGATTCGCGCCGGCAGTGTGGTGCTCGGCTCGCTCTGGCTGATCGACACGGACCACGACACCGGCACGGATGCCGAACGCGTACTCGCCGAGGCTGCCAACGTCGCTGCGCTTCACCTCCTGCATCGCCGCACTCACCACGATGCGGACCGCGCGCGCCAGCTGGCCCTGGTCCGGCCGTTATTGTTCGAGCCGGACCGGGCCGAACTGGCCGCCGTGCAGCTCGGCATCGCCGCCGACACGGTGCGCGTCGTCGCGGTCACGGCTCACGGTCCCGCCGACAACGCGCCCGACGCGCTGCAGGCCGGCCTCCGGCTGTTCGACACGGTCAGGAGCGCCTCCGCGCTCTGGCTGCCCGCGGCGGTGTGCGGGATCGCCGACAACATCGTGTACGTGGTGCTGCCGCAGGGCGCGGCTTCCAGCCCGGCGTTCCAGCGTGAGGCCGTGCTCCGGATCGCGCACCACACCCGCCGGGTTCTGGCGCGGCCGATCTTTGCCGGCTTCGGCACCGAGACGGCCATCCACACGACGGCGACGTCGCGCGCGGAGGCCGAAGCCGTGCTGTCGGCCGTGCTGCGTGACGCCGAAGACGGCCGGGTGCAGTCGGACTCCGACGACATCGTCGCCGACCAGCAGTCACTGGGTCCGCGCCTGAAATTGCGGCAGATCGCCGATGCGCTCCGTGCGACCGGCCTGCTGCCGGGCGACGCCGCGACATTGATCAGCGACCATGACGAACGACGCAACACCGCCTTCGCCCAGACGCTCCTGGCCTGGCTGGACTGCGGCATGAACGCCATCGAGACCGCGAGCCGGCTCGGCCTGCACGCCAACACGGTCCGGTACCGGTTGTCGCGGATCGAACCCCTCTTCGGCCTGCGCCTGGACGACCCGGAGACGAAGCTGCTGCTCTGGCTCCAGTTGTGGGCGCGGGAGAACTGAGCCGGGGCATCCGCTGCCTGATCCCGGGATACCCGCACTACGGTCAGCGGGTGAGCACGAGCAAACCCTGCGCCACCGTGAAGATGGCGACGCCGGCGAGAGCGCCGACCACCGTGCCGTTGATCCGGATGAATTGGAGGTCCTTGCCGACCTGCAGCTCGATCTTCGCTGCGGTCTCTGCGGGGTCCCAGCGCTCGACCGTCTCGGTGATCACGCCGGCGATCTGGTGCCGGTAGCTGGTGACCACGTAGCTGAGGGTGTCCGCGATCCAGCGGTCGATCTTCGCCCCCAGCTCCGGGTCGCCGGCCAGCCGGGTGCCCACGTCCATCACCGTTGAGCGGATGCCGTCACGCGTCGCGCTCTGCGGGTCCCCGAGTGCCTCCCCGAGCGTGTCCTTCACCGAGTCCCAGGTCTCCCCGGCGAACTCGCGCAACCGCGGGCTGTCGAGCATCTCCACCTTGAGTATCTCGGCCCGGGCGATCGTCACGGCGTCCCATTGCAGGTCGTGGGTCAGTTCGGCCAGGTAGCGGTCGAGCGCCTGGCGCAGCGGATGCTCCGGGTCGACGCGGACGGCCCCCACGAACCCCACGACCTCACGCAGCGCCCGGTCGTCGACCATCTTGTCGACGAATTCGGGCAGCCAGCCGGGAAGCCGCGCCGAGACGGCACGGCCGAACGCCTCCGGGTGGGCGACGAGCCACGATTCTGCGGTGTCGAGCAGCAGGTCGACGGCAGCAGTGTGCTGGCCGGCGGCCACCAGGCGTTCGCCGACCCGGCCGATACTCGGCCCCCACTCCGGTTCCACCAGGTGTTCCCGGGCGACGGACTCGATCAGGTCCTTGATGTCGTCGTCGTCGAGCAGGTCGAGCATCCCCCGGCCGGCGACCGCGAGTTCATCGGTCAACCGCCTGGCGTTCTCGGCGTCGGCCAGCCAGGCGCCCAGCCGGCTGGAAATCCCGATCGACTCCAGTTTGCCGCGCACCACGGATTCAGAGAGGAAATTCTCCTCCACGAACTCGCCCAGACTGGCCCCGATCTCGTTCTTGCGGCTGGCGATGATGTTCGTGTGCGGGATACGGAGACCCAGCGGATAACGGAAGAGCGCGGTCACGGCGAACCAGTCGGCCAGTGCGCCCACCATCCCGCCCTCCGCTGCGGCCCGCACATACTGCAGCGCCGGGAACCGCTCTTGCAGGACGAACGCGACAGCGAAGACGATCGCCATCAGCACCAGCAGGCCGGTGGCCAGCCGCTTCATCCGCGCGAGCGCGGCCAGTCGGACGGCGTCGGGCTCGCCGAGCGTCGTCGGGACGGGAATGTTTGTGCGGGTCTCGGTCGGCATCTCGGCCTCCGGGCTAAACGCCGAACCCGGTGTGACGGATGCCCCAGCGCACCGTCCACTCGGTGTCCGGTGCCAGCCACCTCAGGCCCTTCCCCGAGTTGAACGCGTCGGCCGGCGCGGTCATCGGCTCGATCGCGACGGCCTGGTGTGGGCCGCCGGTGCCGGGGAAGGCGCGCGGGGTGAACACCTGGACGTAACGCATCTGCTCGTCACCCCACAGGATCAGCCTCCGGCCGTCCGGTGCGGCCAGGGAATGCTCCACCGTCACGCCCGGCTGGGTCCCGCCGAATCCGTCGTCGAGGTCTAGCTCGCCGACCCGACGCCCGCCGCGGAGATCGAGCGGGGTGCCGTCGACGCTCGACTCCCCGACGGCGTTCATCCGCTCGTCGACGTCGATGTGGGTGCTCGCGGCAACGGTCAGCAGCAGGTCGCCGGACGGGACGTCGCCGATACGGAGGTAGGGGTGGGCACCGACCGCGACCGGGGCATCCGTCGGCCCCAGGTTCCGCAGCCGGTGGGTGACGTCGAGGCCGTCGGCCGTGAGCGAATAGGCGACGCTGGTGTCCAGCTGGAACGGGTAGCCGGGCTGCGGGAACACGGGAGCCTCGAGCGTGACCGAGCCCGCGGTACGTGCCGCCTCCCGATAGGGGAAGTGCCGCAGGAGCCCGTGGCTGGCGTTGCCCTTGGCCGGCTCGGTCAGCGCCAGCTGCTGCACCGCGCCGCCGTAGCTCCAGCGACCATCGCGAATGCGGTTCGGCCACGGCACCAGCACGATCCCGGCGCCCTTCGGCGGCGTCGAGTCGGCGGGAAAGGACTCCACCAACTCAATGCCGCCAATGGAATATGACCGCAGCCCGGCGCCGACTTCGGTGATGGTGGCGCTCGCCTGGCCGCTCGGGGTGGCCAGGGTGAGCTCGTGCTGGGTTCCGGTTGGCGCGCGCATGCCCCCACCCTATGCCGGACTGGCCACCGGTCCACCGGTGTCGCGGCGGCCGGCCCCGCGACCAGTGCCGTCAGGCCTCCCGCTTGAGGTGGTGCCCGTCGTCCGGCTGCAGGATCGTCAGGCCGGCCTCGCGCAACGTGGCGAGCGTGGCGGGATCGGCCGTGGCATCTGTCACCAGGGTGTCGAATGCGCCGAGCGAACCCACCCGGCCGAGGTGCGCCTGGCCGAGTTTCGAGGCGTCGGCGACCACCACCGCGCGTGCGGCGGAGCCGAGCATCCGCGCCTTGACGGCGGCCTCCGGGAGGTTGATGTTGGTCACGCCGTGCACCGCGTCGACCCCGTTGCAGCCGATGAAGGCGAGGTCGGCGTGGACCTGGCCCAGCACCGAGTCGGCGAGCGGGTCCACGAGGGAGTGCTGCAGCGGCCTCAGCGACCCGCCGGTGACGATCACGGTGAAGCGCGGGATGGCCGGCTCGAGTTCGAGGGCGATGCTGAGGCCGTTCGTGATGACCACGACATCGGTGAGGTCGGCGCGGGCCACGAGCGCACGGGCGACCGACAAAGTGGTCGTGCCGACGTCGAGGATCACGCTCTGGCCGCTGCTGACGAGGGCCGCCGCCGCTCGGCCGATCTGCTGCTTCGGCAGCACGGATGCCGCCAGCGACTCCTCGAAGGACGGCTCGCGTTCCGGGCGGGCATCTCCGACAGCTCGCGCCACCGGCACCGCGCCACCGTGCACCCGCTGCGCGATCCCCTCGCCGACGAGGGCGTCGAGGTCCGCCCGGGCCGTGACGCCCGAGATCCCGAAGGCGCCGCGCAACTCGCCGACCCGGACGAACCCGCGCTCCTCGAGCAGCAGGCGGATCTGCGAGCGCCGCAGCCGGGCCGGCAGCAGCTCGCGGGGCGGCGATGTCTCCATCCGCCCATCTTCGCTTAGTTGCGTTCAATTTTCAATCCGCAAGGCAATGGTTTCGTATCTGCAAATCGGCTATCGTGGTGACTGCTATGGACAGTGCACCTTCCGGCTTCGTCGCCGACTCCCGAATCTCCACGCAGCGGCAGACACTCGCCGACGGCCGAGAGCTCATCTACTTCGACGACCCCGGCACCACGCTGCCGCCGGGGCGCGCGGCGGACACCCGCGACCTCGACGCCCGGCCGGAGACCGCCGACATGCGCCAGGACGCGCTCACCGGGGAGTGGGTGTCGATTGCGGCAGCCCGGCAGAACCGGGTCTTCCTGCCGCCGGCCTCGGAAGACCCGCTCGCCCCGTCGACGCCCGGCAACCCGTCGGAGATCCCCAGCAACTACGACGTGGCCGTGTTCGAGAACAAGTCGCCGTCCTTCGGCCCGCTGCTCACCGCCCCGGATGCCCCGGACGGCCTGGCCGACCTGGCCACCATCGGGCTCGGTCGTTCCCGTACCTCGGTGGGCCGCTGTGAAGTGGTCTGCTTCAGCCCGGAGCACGAAGGCTCCTTCGCCAGCCTCTCGCTGACCCGGGCCCGCACCGTGATCGAGGCGTGGGCGCACCGCACTCACGAGCTGTCGCTGCTGGCCGGGATCGAGCAGGTGTTCCCGTTCGAGAACCGGGGCGAGGCGATTGGCGTGACCCTGCGGCATCCGCACGGCCAGATCTACGCCTACCCCTATGTCACGCCGCGCACCGCCCGGCTGGTCGACTCGGTCGAGAGCTACGGGCCGGGCCTGTTCGCAGACATCCTCGCCAGTGAGCAGGCCGGCGACCGGCTGATCCTGCGCGGCGAGCACTGGAGCGCGTTCGTACCGTTCGCCGCCCGCTGGCCGATCGAGGTGCACATGCTGCCCCACCGGCAGATCCCCGACTTCGCCGCCACGACGCTCGGCGAACGCGACGAACTTGCCGTGCTGTACCGGCGGCTGCTACGCGGCATCGACGCGATCTACGACACGCCGACCCCGTACATCGCCGCCTGGCACCAGGCGCCGGTGAACGTTCACCGTGACGACATCCGCTTGATGCTGCAGGTGACCAGCCCGCGCCGGGCCGAGAACAAGCTCAAGTACCTCGCCGGGTCTGAGGCTGCCATGGGCGCCTGGATCGGCGACGTCACGCCGGAGCAGGCCGCCGCGACGATCCGGGCCGCCGTCGAGCGTGCCGCGAAGGAGGAGCAGGAATGACCGCATCACCCTCGTTCGACCGGCCGGCGGACCTGCTCGACAGCGTCGATGGCTGCTTCCAGACCCGGTTCAACCATACGCCGGCGGGCTTCTGGTCGGCGCCGGGACGGGTCAACCTGATCGGCGAGCACACCGACTACAACGACGGTTACGTGCTGCCGTTCGCCATCGACCGCCGCACAGTGGTGGGCATGCGGCTGCGGGAGGACCGGCTGGTCCGGATCGCCAGCTCGTTCGCAGAAGAGGCCATCGAGATCTCCCTGGACGAGCTCATCCCGGAGAACCTGCACGGCTGGTCGGCGTATCCGCTCGGCGTGGCGTGGGCGCTCGGCCGGTTCGGCGCCGACCTCAAGGTCGCGGTGGGCTTCGAGGCGTTCATCGACTCCGACGTGCCGATCGGCGCCGGCCTGTCGTCGTCGGCGGCGATCGAGAGCGCCGTCGCCGTGGCGCTGAACGACCTGTGGCGGCTCGGCCTCGACCGGCGCACGCTGGCGCGGGTGGGCCAGCTGGCCGAGAACCGCGCGGTCGGCGCGCCGACGGGCAGCATGGACCAGTCGGCATCGCTCCTCGGCCAAGCGGATGCCGCGGTGTTCCTTGACTGCCGGAGCCTCGATTCAGAGATCGTGCCGCTCGGGTTCCAGGCTGCCGGCCTGGAGCTGCTCATCATCGACACCCGGGTGAGCCACTCCCACGCCACCGGCGGGTATGCCGCCCGTCGGGCCTCCTGCGAGGCTGGCGCTGCAATGCTCGGCGCCACGTCCCTGCGGGACGTCGGGGTGGGCGACCTGGACCGGGCCCGCGAACTCCTCGACGACGAGACCTTCCGGCGGGTGCGGCACGTCGTCACCGAGGACCAGCGGGTCCTCGACACGGTGCGCACACTGCGCGAGAAGGGTCCCATCGCGATCGGCGCGCTCCTGGACGCCTCACACGTCTCGATGCGGGACGACTTCGAGATCTCTGTTGCCGAGCTCGACCTCGCCGTCGCCACGGCTCGCGAGGCCGGTGCCATCGGGGCGCGGATGACCGGCGGCGGTTTCGGCGGGGCCGCGATCGCGCTCACCCCGCAGGCGCTGGTGCCCGCTGTCACCGCCGCGGTGCTGGCCGCTTTCGCTGCCGCCGGCTACGCCGCGCCGAACCTGTTCACGGTGCACGCCGCAGACGGCGCAGGCGCCGTCCCGGCCTGAACCGTCGCATCCGCTCGCCCGGGCGAGGGTCCTGCGCCTAGCCCTTCGCTGCAGCGTTGATGGTGATGGCGTCCAGCCCGCCGTCGGCGACGCCCCACTTGTCGAGGATCTTGCCGTATGAGCCGTCGTCCACCATGGACTGCATGGCGGCCTGCACGGCCTCGGCCATGCCGCTGTCCTTCGCCACGGCGAGGCCGTACGGCGAGACATCGAAGGACTTGCCGGCGGCCTTCAGCTTGCCCTTCAACTGTGAGATCCCGTACAGCGTGACCGGTGAGTCGGCGCTGAACGCGTCGGCCTGGCCGAGAGCGACCGCGTTCGCGGCGGCATCCTGGGTGTCGAACGGCATCTTCTCGATCGCGGGCTTGCCGGCGGCGACACAGGCGTCGCTCTTGGCCGGAACCTCGTCGGTGTCCTCATACGTCGTGGCCTGCACGGCGACCTTCAACCCGCACGCGTTGTCGGGGTCGACGGTCTTGTCGGCGCCGGACGCCCACATGATGCCTGCGGTGTAGTAGTTGACGAAGTCGACCTGCTTCTCGCGCTCGACGTTGTCGGTGAACGAGGACTCGCCCACGTCGATCTTGCCGCCGGTGATCCCGGGGATGATGTTCTCGAACCGAGCGACGGTGAATTCCGCCTTCAGCCCGAGCTTGGCTGCGACCGCGTCGGCGAGTTCGATGCCCCAGCCGATGGGGGTCCCGGCGTCGTCCTTGTATTCGTTCGGGGCGTAGTTGGGGCTTGTGCCGATGACCAGCTTGCCGGAGTCGGCGACCTTCTTCGGAAGCAGGGCGGCCGCCGCGGCATCCGTCGTCACCGCTCCGGCCGACTCCTTCGGGGCGCTGCTGCCGCTGCTGCTCGCCGAGTTGTCGACGCAGCCGGTGAGCAGGAGAGCCGCCGCCGCGGCGAGTGCGGGGAGTACGAATCGTGCGCGCATTGATCATCCTTCAGTCGTTCTTCGATGAAGCCTGTGAGGTGCAGTATGCGTGAGCCTAGGTTCCGTACCTGTGGCGCACTATGGACGATCAAACCAACGGGGGCGCGTGAGGTTGTCAGGAGCTGCCAACACCCGGCACGGTCAGGGCTCGACCCTGACCGCTTCTCCCCCGGTGATCCGCAGTAGTTCGTCGAAACTGGTCGGGAACACGGTGTGCGCGTGCCCGGCGGCGGCCCAGACCACCGGGTAGCCAGCCAGCGCCACGTCGACCAGGGTGCGCAGCGGTGACGGATGCCCTACCGGTGCCACCCCGCCGATCACCTGGCCCGTCGCATCCTTCACCGCGTCCCGCGACGCCCGGCCGATCGTACCGCCGAGCTGCTGCCCCAGCCAGTCGGTATCCACCCGGTGGGCGCCGGACGTGAGCACGAGCAGCGGCGCATCGTCGAGCGTGAACACCAGCGAGTTCGCGATGGCGCCGACCTCGATGTCGAGGGCGTCCGCGGCGGCCTGCGCGGTCGTAGCCGCATCGTCAAGCCAGCGGATGTCGCCGGTCACCCCGCGCGCTGCCAGCGTCATGCGGACCCGGTCGACGGCGGGATGAGCCTTGTTCACCATGCCGACAGCATACTGACCGGCCCCGGTAGGCTGGCGGAATGACTGCCGACGCCCGCCTCATCAGCCTTCCCGAAGTCCCCGCCCCGCAGGTCGCTGAGTCCGCGTTCGTCGCGCCGGGCGCGGTGCTGGTGGGCAACGTCACCCTCGGCGAGAACGCAAGCGTCTGGTACAACTCGGTGCTCCGCGCCGAGCAGGAGCCGATCGTTATCGGCGCCGGCTCGAACCTGCAGGACAACGTCTCCTGCCACGTCGACCGCGGCTACCCGCTCATCCTCGGCGCCGGCGTGTCGGTCGGCCACGGGGCCGTGCTCCACGGCTGCACCATCGAGGACAACGTCCTGGTCGGCATGGCGGCCACCGTCATGAACGGCGCCGTCATCGGAACCGGATCGCTCGTGGCCGCCGGCGCCGTGGTGCTCGAGGGCACGATCGTCCCACCCGGTTCGCTCGTGGCCGGAGTGCCAGCCAAGGTGCGACGCGAGCTGAGCGACGACGAGGTTGCCGGCATCCGTCACAATGCCAAGGCCTACCTCGGTCACTCGGCGCTGCACCGGGCAGCGCTGGCCTGACCTCCGGCCGCCTCCCGCGCCACGGGATGCCCGCCACCGGAGGGGTGTTCTTACGCCGTGAGGCGCAGCTCGGCCGCCTTGACCACGTTGCCGAGCAGCATCGCCCGCGTCATCGGGCCCACCCCGCGCGGGTTCGGTGAGAGGTGGCCGGCAACGGATGCGACGTCGGGGTGCACGTCGCCGGTCAGCTTCCCCTTACCGGTTTCCAGGTCCTCGACCCGGGTGATGCCCACGTCGAGCACCGCGGCGCCGGGCTTCACCCAGTCCGGCCGGATCAGGTGCGGCACGCCGACCGCCGCGACCACGATGTCCGCACGGCGCACCTCGGCGGCAAGGTCGACGGTGCGGGAATGCGCGAGGGTGACCGTGGCATCGAGTCCGCGGCGGGTGAACAGCAGCCCGAGGGGGCGGCCGACGGTGAGACCGCGGCCGACCACCACCACGTTCCGGCCGATGATCGGCACGTCGTAGCGGCGCAGCAACTCGACGATACCGGCCGGCGTGCACGGCAGCGGTGAGCGCAGTTCGCCTTCGATCCCGAGGACGAGACGGCCGAGGTTCATCGGGTGCAGCCCGTCGGCGTCCTTGTCCGGGTCGATCAATTCGAGCATGGCGTTCTCGTCGTGCCCGGCCGGCAGCGGCAGCTGCACGATGTAGCCGGTGACACCCGGCGCCGCGTTCAGGTCGACGATGGCTGCGCGCACGTCGGCGGGCGAAGCGGTGGCGGGCAGGTCGATGCGGATCGATTCGATCCCGACCTCGGCGCAATCACGGTGCTTGCCCGCGACATACGAGCGCGAACCGGGATCGTCACCCACCAGCAGGGTGCCGAGGCCGGGCACGACGCCCCGGGACTTCAACCGGGTGATCCGTTCGGCCAGCTCGGCCTTGATTGCCGAGGCGGTCGCGACGCCGTCGAGGACGACAGCGGTCACTGGGCCAACCCCGGGTACAGCGGGAATGCCTCGGTGAGCGTCTTTACCCTGGCGCGGAGGCCCGCGATGTCGGCGTCGGGCTTCAGCGCCTCGGCGATCACGTCGGCGACCTCGGTGAACTCGGTGTCGCCGAAGCCGCGGGTGGCCAGTGCCGGGGTGCCGATGCGGAGGCCGGAGGTGACCATCGGCGGGCGCGGGTCGAACGGCACGGCATTCCGGTTCACGGTGATGCCCACCTCGTGCAGCGCGTCCTCGGCCTCCTGGCCGTTGATCGGCGAGTTGCGGAGGTCGGCGAGCACCAGGTGCACATCGGTACCGCCGGTGAGCACGTCAACACCGCCGGCTTTCGAGTCGTCGGCGGTCAGGCGTGCGGCGAGGATGCTTGCACCACGCAGGGTGCGTTCCTGACGGTCCTTGAATTCCTCGGTTCCGGCGAGTTTGAACGCCGTGGCCTTGGCGGCGATGACGTGCATCAGCGGGCCGCCCTGCTGGCCGGGGAACACGTTCGAGTTGAGCTTCTTCGCCAGCTGCATGTCGCGGGAGAGGATGAAGCCGGAACGGGGACCGGCGAGCGTCTTGTGCACCGTGCTGGACACGACATCGGCGTACGGCACCGGTGACGGGTGCAGGCCGGCGGCAACGAGTCCGGCGAAGTGCGCCATGTCGACCCAGAGCTTGGCGCCGACCTCGTCGGCGATCGCGCGGAAGGCGGCGAAGTCGAGGTGCCGCGGGTAGGCGGACCAGCCGGCGATGATGACGGCGGGCTTGTGCTCGATGGCCTTGTCGCGGACCACGTCCATGTCCACGCGGAAGCTGTCGGGGTCGACCCCGTAGGCGACCGGGTTGTAGAGCTTGCCGGAGAAGTTGAGCTTCATTCCGTGGGTGAGGTGCCCGCCGTGGGCGAGCTCAAGGCCGAGGATGGTGTCACCGGGGGTGGCGATCGCGGAGAGCACAGCGGCATTGGCTGTGGCCCCAGAGTGCGGCTGGACGTTGGCGTATTCGGCACCGAACAGGGCCTTGGCGCGATCGATCGCGAGCTGCTCGGCGATGTCGACGTACTCGCATCCGCCGTAATAGCGACGGCCGGGGTAACCCTCTGCGTACTTGTTGGTGAGCACAGAACCCTGCGACTGCAAGACGGCACGCGGCACGAAATTCTCGCTGGCGATCATCTCGAGGTAATCGCGCTGCCGGCCGAGTTCCTGCTCCAGGACGGCGGCGATCTCGGGGTCAACGGTCTCAAGCGGCTCGTTGAAAGTGGACGTAGCGGACACGGGCGTCTCCCTTAGACATATCAGTGGATGTCGTGGCCCAGGCGCGCGGCCACCAATCGTGTCAGTCGCTCCCCGATGGTGACCCATCTTCGTGCTACGCCAGTTGCGACGCGTCCAGTGTAACCGAATCGGCGCGCCGGGTCCGCTTGCCGGCCGGCTCAGCGCCGCCTGGTCCTGGCGAGTTCGTCGACCACGAGGATGTCGGTGCGCAGGTGGTGGGTGTCGTAGGCGGCCCGCGCCACCAGGTGCGCGGCCATCGGAGCGGTCAGGGCCTGGAACGCGACGATCGCGACCACCAGGGTGAGCGTGCCGAGGCTGAAGTTGTTCAGCGCCACGTCGGCGCAGATCACCATCAGGCCGAATATCTGCGGCTTGGTCGCCGCGTGCAGCCGGGAGAGCACGTCGGGAAAGCGGATGAGGCCCACCCCGGCGGCCAAGCACATCACGGCCCCGGCGAGCACCAGGACAGCGGTGGCGATATCCCGCACGACGTCGCTCATGCGCTGTCCTGACGGGGCAGGAATCGGGCGACGCTGAGCGACCCGAGCACCGCGAACAGGGCCAGCACCAGCAGCACAGGCAACGTGTCGGTGTGGTGGCGGAACGCCATGTCGGCCCCGAGTGCGCACATCACGGTGGCCACGAGCACGTCGGAGGCGATCACGCGGTCGAGCACGCTCGGGCCGCGCACCATGCGGTACACCGCGCAGACGGCCCCGGCCCCGAACAGGATGCCGGCGACGACGGCGACAATGGTCATCGGTACTGTCATGGGGCGCCTCCTCCGTCGCGTTGCCCGCCGGCGCCGTGCGGATCGGCGCCGCTGCCCGCGGCGCCATTCTCTTCGGCGTTGATCCGGCGCAGCCGTTCGACGTCTTCGCTCGAGCCGATCGCACGCACCAGCCGGCCTTCGGTGGCGAGCACCGATTGCCGGAACCGCTCGGTCTCCACCAGGTCGGCCATGTTCAGTACGTGCAGGTAAAGGGTGGAGTCTATGCGGTCGATATCGACGACGATGGAGCCGGGCACGATCGATGTGGAGACCGCCGTCCACGTCAGGATGAGGTCACTGCGGGTGCGCAGGTGCACGGCGATGATGGCGTTGCTCGCACGGTAGCGAGGCAAGAGCGCCAGGCCGGCGACCTGGATCGAGGCGTGGGCGATGTCCCAGACCAGTTTGACGAAGTACACGGCGAGCCGCCAGAGGTTCAGACGCCCGCTCATCTGCACGGCGGGCAGGTAGAAACCCACCGAGACGATGGCGGCCAGGACGATGCCGGTGACCAGGTTGATCCAGCTGAACCGCCCCCAGAGCAGCATCCAGAGCAGGACCAGCCCGAGGAACAACGGCAACTGGTTGACGAGCGCGGCGAGGTGTTCCCTCCGGACGGCGGGCTTGCTGATCATGGCGCCCCGTTCGGGAAGACGGCGTCGATGTACGTCGACGGTGCCTCGATGTCGGCGGCGGCCCGGGAGGTGAGTTCGAACAGCGGACCGGCGAACACCGTGAGGCACACGGTGAGGGCCAGCATGGCCGCGGTGGCGGTCGTCATCAACGGCGAGACGGTCCTGGTCTTCACCGTGCCCTCGTCGTGCGGGTCTTCCTGCAGGGCGTCGAACATCGGCGACTCGTAGTCCCGCGCCTCGGTCCGGGAGCGCCAGAATGCCATGTTCCAGGCCCGGGCGAGGGCGTAGAGGGTGAGGAGCGAAGTCGCGGCTCCCGCCGCGATCAACACCCAGACCAGCGGATCGTCGGCGGCGACCCCGGCTTGGAACAACGCCACCTTGCCGATGAAACCGGAGAACGGGGGGATCCCCCCGAGATTGAGAGCGCCGATGAAGAACAGCACCGCGACCAGCGGCGCTGCCTTCAGCAGTCCGCCGAGCCGGCTGAGTGACGTCGTGCCGCCGATGCGCTCAATCAGCCCGGCGGCCAGGAACAGTGTCGTTTGCACGGTGATGTGATGGATGACGTAGTAGATGGTCGCCCCCAGTGCCGCCGGGGTTCCCAGTGCGATACCGAAGATCATGTAACCGATGTGGCTGACCAGGGTGAAGGAGAGCAACCGTTTGATATCGGCTTGCGCGAGGGCGCCGAAGATCCCGATCGTCAGGGTCAGCAACGCCGCGACCAGCAGGGGCACCGACAGCCGGCTGTCGGGGAACAGCAGGGTCTGGGTGCGGATGATCGCGTAGATGCCCACCTTGGTGAGCAGGCCGGCGAACACGGCGGTGACCGGGGCTGGCGCGGTGGGGTACGAGTCCGGCAGCCAGAATGAGAGCGGGAAAACCGCTGCCTTGACGCAGAAGGCGAGCAACAGGAGCAGGCCGAGGATGAGCTGCACGTCCGGCGGGAGGTCGGCGATGCGATCCGACAGCAGCGCCATGGTCACAGTCCCCGTCGCCCCGTACAAGAGCGCGACGGCGCTGAGGAAGAGCAAAGACGCCATCAGGCTGACCACGATGTAGGTGATGCCGGCCCGGATGCGTGCGCCCGTGCCCCCGAGCGTCAACAGCACGTAGCTGGCCGAGAGGAGCATCTCGAAGCCGACGTACAGGTTGAACAGGTCGCCGGCGACGAACGCATCGAACAACCCGGCCGCCAGTACCAGGTATGTGGGGTGGAAGATCGACACCGGGGTTTCCCGGTCACCGTCGATGATGCCCTGGCCGACGGCGAAGATCAGCACCCCGAGGAGCATGAGCGCGGAGACGAGCAGCATGATCGCCGAGAGCCGGTCCACCACCAGCACGATTCCCCAGGGAGCCTGCCAGCCGCCGACGTGCACGACCGCCGGCCCGTCCCGGTCGACCAGGAGCAGCAGCACAGCGCTGATGACGGCGACCGCGGTGAGCGCGAAGACGCTGACCGCGATCTGCTGGCGACGGCGCCGGCCGAGCGCGAGCGTGACCGCCGCCCCGAGCAGCGGGATGGCGACGACGAGGGGTACCAGGGCGTTCATCGAGGCTCGTCCTGTCCGAGTTCTGTTTTCACTCCACCGGAAGCCGGCTGGGTGACCTGCGGCCCGAACTCCTCGTCGCTGGCGTCGAGGGCGGCCTGGATGGCGGCCTCGTCTTCGGTGGACGACCGGAACGTGTCCTCGGTGCTCGCGGTGGTCTCCTCCGCGTGCTCGTCGGTCACCACGTCGCCCTCATCGCCGAGCTGTGCGAGCCACCAGGACCGGTAGACGAGCGCCAGCAGCAACGCGGTGATGCCGAAGTTGATGACGATCGCGGTGAGCATGAGCACCTGCGGCATCGGGTCGACCATCGACTGGTCGGCCGCCGTGCCGGTGACGATGGGCGAACTGCCGGGCCGGCCGCTCATGATGAAGATCAACAGGTTGGTGGCGTTGCCCACCAGCAGGAATCCGATCAGCACCCGGGTGAGGCTCCGCTCCAGCATCACGTAGACGCCCGCCGCGTACAGCACCGCCATCAGGATGACCAGGGTCAGCGAGGCGCTCACCTGGACACCTGCCAGGTCTGCAGTCCAGCGGTGTCTGCTTCTTCGCTCTGGCGGTCGACCTCACTGCCGAGGCTGCGGAGGATGTCGAGGGCGAGGCCCACCACCACCAGGTAGACGCCGATGTCGAAGATGCTGGAGGTGCCGAACGAGACGGCGCCGAACACCGGCACGTCGGCCGAGAAGTATGCGGACGTGAGCGGGGCCTCACCCAAGAACAACGACGCCACGGCCATGCCGACAGCGAGGACGATGCCGAGGCCCAGGATCTTGCCGGGGTCGATCGGGGCGGCCTCGCCGAGTTCATACCGGCCCCCGGCCAGGTACCGGGCGACCAGGGCGAGCCCCGCCAGCAGCCCGCCGGCGAACCCGCCGCCGGGGGCGTTGTGGCCGGCGAACAGCAGGAAGATCGAGACGATGATCGCCGGATGGAACAACAACCGCACCAGCACCTCGATCAGGATCGACCGGTTCTTCGCCGAAATGGTACGGCCGGCCAGCAACCAGGACTGGCGGGTGACGTCGTCGCCCTCGTTCGACGCGGCGGGGTCCTCAACGACCTGACGACGGTTCAGCCGGGAACGAAGCGTGCGGTGGTCCTTCAGCCTCGGCATGTCCGGGTTGCGGCCGTGGACGAAGAGCAGGCTCGCTACACCGGTGGCGACAACGATGAGGACCGAGATCTCCCCCATCGTGTCCCAGGCTCGAATGTCAACGAGCATGACGTTGACGATGTTGGTGCCGTGGGCCTCCTCGACGGCCAGCCGCGGGAGTTCCGCGGAGATGCTCTGGGCCTGCCGTGCGCCGAGGGCGATCACCCCGATGGTTCCCATCGTTACGCCGACCAGGGTCCCGATGACCGCGCGCCGTCGACGGTGAACCGGCCGGTTGTGCTGGGCGATCGCCGGTGGAAGGCGACGCAGCACCAGCACGAACACCACCAGGGTCATTGTCTCCACCAGCGCCTGCGTGAGGGCCAGGTCCGGGGCGCCGTGGAACGCGAACAACGCGACCAGGCCGTAGCCGGTCACACCCGCCAGCAGCACCGCCGTCATCCGTTGACCCACTCGGGCCGCCATGACCGCCGCGATTCCCATGATCAGAGCGATGATCACCTGCCCCGGGTAGTCCCACCAGACGACGGCGTCCGGCCAGGTCCGGTTGACGGATGCCGCGAAGCCGAGGGCGAGGACGAAGACGACGAGAATGGTTGCGAGATACTGCGGCAGGCCTCCGCGTTGCATGAAATGGGTGACCTGCGCCGCCGCCCGGCTCACGGCCCGCACCGCCTGGCCGTAGCCGAGCCCGGCATCGATGTACGGCGGCACGGCGTCCTGCAGCCGGGCCACACGCACCCGGAACCAGAACAGCGCCGCGCCGATGACCAACACGACGACGGTGATCGCGAGCGCCGGCTCAAAACCGTGCCAGAGCGCCAGGTGGGCGTCGCCGCCGCCGGGAACGGTGTCGGCATACGGGGCCAGGAACGGGTCGGCGAGCCAGGCCAGCGGGCCGAGCACCAGGGTGCCGACGGCCAGGATCGCCGGCGCCAGCTGGAAGTCCCAGCGGCTGGGGGCGAGCGTGGTGTCGGCGGTGTCGCGCTTCCGGGCGAAGGCGCCCCAGAAGAACCGTGCGCTGTATGCGACGGTCAGGATGGAGCCGAGTGCCGTGCCGGCCAGGGCGAACCAGCCCCAGCCGGAGTCGGCACCGGACGCGATGGAGGAGATGAACGAGGTGAAGACGGCTTCCTTGGCGACGAACCCGAACAGCGGCGGGATCCCGGCCATCGAAGCGACCGAGACCAGGGCGATCGTCGCGAGCAGGGGTTCCCGGCGGCCGATGCCGGACAGTTGCCGCCAGTCCCGGGTTCCGGTGCGCTGGTCGATGATGCCCACGACCAGGAACAGGGCCGCTTTGTACAGGGCGTGGGCGAGGAGCAGGGCCACCCCGGCGAGCGCCGCGTCCCGGGTGCCGAAGCCGACGACGATCATCAGGAACCCGAGCTGGCTGACGGTCCCGTAGGCCAGCACCAGTTTGAGGTCGTATTGCCGAAGCGCTCGCCACGCCCCCACCAGCATGGTCCAGATACCGAAGGTGAGGAGGATCGGCATCCAGCCCGGGCTGTCGGCGAAGCCGGGGGCGAGGCGCGCGACCAGGTAGATGCCGGCCTTCACCATGGCGGCGGCGTGGAGATACGCGCTCACCGGCGTGGGGGCGGCCATGGCCGCAGGCAGCCAGAAGTGGAACGGGATCAGCGCCGACTTCGACATCGCGCCGACCAGGATCAGGACCACTGCCCAGCCGGCCAGGGCGCCGGGTGGAGGATTCGCGACGATCGCGGCCAGCGAGGTGGTGCCGGCGGCGGCCGAGATCATCACGACGCCCACCAGCATGACCAGACCGCCGAAGGTGGTCACGATCAGGGCCTGCAGGGCGGCGCCGCGGCTCTCCCGCCGGTCGGTGTAGTGACCGATGAGGAGGTACGACAGCACGCTCGTGACCTCCCAGAACATGAACATCACCACGATGTCGTCGGCGGTCACCAGCCCGTACATGGTGCCGGCGAAGGCCAGCAGGCAACCGGCGAACCGGCCCAGGCCCGGCTCGTCGGCGCGAAAGTAGCGGGCGCAGTAGAGCAGGACCAGCGCGCCGACGCCGGTGACGACGAGGGCGAGCACCCAGGCCAGGGTGTCCACCCGGAAGGCGAGCACGACTCCGAGCTGGGGAATCCACGGGGTGCTCTCGGTCACCGCGCCGCCGGCCGTGACCGCCTTCGTCTGGGTCAGCGTGTAGATGAAGGCCGCGGCCGGGAGCAGTGCCACCAGGTAGAAGACACGCGTGGACAGTGCACGAGTGAGAACCGGGGTGAGGAGTGAGAGGAGGCCGAACGCGAGGAGGAAAAGGGCCACGGGGCCTCCCGGCGTTGTCGGTCAGTCTGTCTTCCGTCCAGTTTACCGGTCGACGTCCCCCGCTCCGACCGCGGGTGCGCGGACTGGCCGGTTACTTGTTGGTGCCCTGCGAGACGGATCCCTGAAGCTGGCGCTGGAAGATGAGATAGACGATCAGCACCGGAATGACCGTGATGACGACGGCCGCGAACAGCGCGCCGGCGTCGACTGAATACCCAGCCTGCGCCGCGAACTGGGCCATCCCCTGGGTCAGGACGTAGTTATCGGGGTTCGTGTTGAGGGCGATGGGCAGCAGGAATTGGTTCCACAGCCCGACGAAGTTCAGGATCGCCACTGTCGCGAGCCCGGGCCGGGCCATCGGCAACATCACCTGGAAGAACGTGCGCCATTCGCCCGCGCCGTCGATCGCGGCCGCCTCGGCGATCGAATTCGACAGGGACTTGAAGAAGGAGAACAGGAAGAACACGGTGAACGGGAACGCGAACGCCGTGTAGGTGATGATCAGCCCCGGGAGGGTGTTCAGCAGCCCCGTGCTCTGCAGCACGAAGAACAGCGGAACGATGGCGAGGAAGATCGGGAAGGTCAGGCCGGCGAGCATCAGGTAGTAGATTGCCCGGCTTCCCGGAAACTGGAAGCGGGCCAGCACGTAGGCCGACATGGAACCGAACAGCATGGTGAGGACGAGCGCGCCGAAGACGACGATGATCGTGTTGAAGAAGAAGCTCCCGATGCCGGATGTCGTCCACGCATTCACGTAGTTGTTGAAGTTCCACTGTTTCGGCAGCGCGAACGGTGAGGCGAAGATCTCCGTCGTCGTCTTGAATGACGACAGCAGGACCCACAGCATGGGCAGGATCACGACGATCGACCAGATGGTGAGGACGGTGTGCGAAAGCCCGCCGACGATCTTGTCGCCCGGCGTCGAGGTCAGCTTGTTGGCCGTTGCCGGGTCGGCCGCGCCCCGGCGATCGACGGTGCTGGTGTCAATGGTTGTGTGTGTCATTCGGCCACTTCATTACTTCCGCCGGTGATCTTGTTCACCAGGAAGACCACGCCGGCGAAGAGGAGCGTGACCAGCGCGAGGACGACGCCCATGGCGCAGGCGTACCCGAACTGCCCTTTCGTGAAGGCCGTAGTGAACAGCTGCTGGGACATCACCAGGGTGGAGTTGGAGGGACCGCCGCCCGACTCGAGCGCCGCCATGTAGACGAAGGCGTCGAGGGCCAGGATGCCCATGTAGATGTACGCGGTCTGGATGTTGTCACGGATGAGCGGGATCGTGATGGTCAACGCGGTACGCAGTCGACCGGCGCCGTCGATCCTCGCCGCCTCGTAGATCTCGGCGGGAATCCCCTTGATGGCGGCGATGAACAGCACCATGTAGAAGCCGATCAGGCTCCAGACGATGACGAACATCACCGACGGCATCGCGGAACCGATGTTGCCCAGCCAGGCGAACGAATCGAACTGGTCGAGTCCGACGGCGGTCAGCAACCCGTTCAGGATGCCGATGTTCGGGTCGTACACCTGCGCCCAGATCAGGCCGATCACGATCGCCGGGATGACGTAGGGGAAGAAGGAGATGACGCGGTAGAAACCGGCGTTGCGGAGGCCGCGAATGGCGCCCTGGCTCGGACCGCCGATGGTGACCAGGGTGGCGAAGATGAGGGCGACTGCGAGGGTGACGATGGGCAACACGATCGCGAGCGTGACGCTGTTGCCCATCGACTTGAGGAAGGTTTCGTCCTGGAACAGCTTCACGTAGTTGGCCACGCCGATGAAGTTCATCCCCGACGTGAACCCTGACCAGTCCGTCAGCGAGTAGTAGGCCGCCTGCACGAACGGGGAGACGACGAAAATGATGTAGACGACGACCGGCAGCACGAGGCAGACCAGCATGAAACTGATCTTGTCGAACGTCAGGTCTTTGCGGGTCCATCGCCGGGCGGCGGTAGTCTTACCGCCACCCGGCTGTGCGACCTGCGCGTTGACGACGGTCACTTAACGGTGACCTTCTTAATTGACGAGTCGTTCGCGACCTTGTCGGTGATGGCCTGCAGGCCGGACGTCAGGGTGGCCACGTCGGAGCCGCCCTGGAGGAAGGTGTTCCAGACCACCAGCTGGTCCACGTTCATCCCGTAGAGGTCGACGAAATTCCAGGAGAAGATGTTCGATCCCGCCGCCTCCAGCATCTTGACCTGTGAGACCAGCGCCGTGGATCCGAACCCGTCTGCCGGGATGGTGTCCTTGACGATGGTCGAGGAGAAGGTGGACTTGGCAAAGTTGACCGCCGCATCGTGGGAGAGCATGGCGCGCAGGAACTCCTTGCCCCCGGCGACGTTCTTGCCCTTGGACGGAACGATGTAACCTTCCCCGGCCGTGCTGTGCAGCGCCTCCCACGGGAACTTCGAGCCGCTGGTCACCGTCGGCTCCGGTGCCCCGGTCATCTTGAAGCCCTCCTTGGTCTGGGTCTTCATCTCGTTCTCGATCCAGCCCCCTGACGGGTAGAGGATGAAGTCTTCGGTGTTGCTCCACTGCGCCTGGGCTGCGGTGAATTGCGTTCCGGCACCACCTGGCTTCATGTACCCGGCGTCGATGATCTTTTTCAGCCCGGTGAAGACGTCCTGCACCGGCTGCAGCGACCAGCAGCCCGGCTTGAGGTTATCCAGGGCGAGGCGCACATCGTCGCCGCCCTCCTTGATCGCCGACCCGATCGCCATGGTCTGGTAGTAGGTGGCCGCCTCCTTGCCCCAGCCGAGGAGGTATTTCCCTGCCGCCTTCGCCTTGCCGCCGAGGTCGTACATCTCGTCCCAGGTCTTCGGCACGGTCCAGCCGTTCTGCTCGAACAGGGCTGCCGAGTACCACATCGCGTAGACGGTCAGCACGTAGTTCAGCTGCACGAACTTGCCGTCGAACGTTCCCGGCTCGACGACGCCGGGATACAGGGTGTCTTTGATGACCTTGCCCTCGTAGTTCTTGGCCTCGATCACCGTGGTGAGGTCTTCCAGCTGGTCCCTGATGGTGTTGATGCCGATCAGGTTCGCACCACTGTTGTCGATCACGTCAGGCGGGTTGCCGGACACGAAGCGGGGCTGCAGGGTCTGCGCGATGTTGGTCTGGGCGGTGACCTTGACGGTCGACCCGGATTGCAGGCTCTCCACCTGCTTGCCGGCGAACTTCGCGTAGTCGATGCCGTAGCCGCCCTTGAAGATCACGGCGTCCACTGTCGACTTCTCCACCATGCCGAACGGGTTCGTGCCCGTGACGGCTCCGGTCGGGCCGGTCGTGGTCGACCCACCCCCCACACACGACGTGAGTGCGCCGCCCAGCGGGATCATGACCGCTGCGACGAGTGCGCCTCGGAGAAAATCCCGCCGTACCAGCGGCTTGTTCTGAATGTCCATTTCACTGACCTCCATGATTGGTTGGCATCAGGCATCGCGCCTGATCTTGTTCCGGTACAGATCCTCGAGTGAGCGGTTGTGTTCATCCCCGCCGGGAATGTTCGCTGAGATGTAGAGCGGCGGTGTCCTTCCGGAGTCTGCGATGCGCCGCGAGGTTTCGATCGTCAGTAGTTGCGCGATGAACGCAGAGGTGATCGATGACACCGCGCCGACACTGATGCCGCCCGGAAGCTCGACAGTGACATCGCCGAAGGGCGCCCCATTGTCGATGACGACGTCGGCCACCTCGCTCAGGCGCTTGCCACTGGGATGTTTGGGTTCGACCTGCTTGGTGTGCTGCAGGCTGGTCACGGCGATCACGCTGTGACCGCGCTCCTGCGCCAGGAGCGCGAGGCCGACGATCGTACCGTTGACGCCGGAGTTCGAGGCGATGATGAACACGTCCTCCGGCCCGACCGGTGAGATGCTGAAGAGCTCGTCGACGACGGCCCCGTCCCGCTCGAGCGCCGAGCCGCCGAGCGAGTCCACGCCGAGGCTCCCGCGCAGCACCACGTCGCGCAACGCGATCTTGTTCGTCGGGATCAGCCCGCCGGCGCGCCCGGCGATCTCCATCGCGAAGGCTTCGGAATGGCCGGTTCCGAACGCCTGGATCACGCCACCGCGTTCGATGGCCGCCACCAGCAGGTCGACGGCGCCGTCGAGGGCGCCCGACCGCGCCTGCGCGGTCAGCGCCTCGATCCGGGACGTGACCTCGTTCGCATATTGCTGCGCCAGGCCCGACGCGGATGGGATATTCGTCATCGGGTCTCCTTTTTCCGCCTCGTGCCCGGCCCCGCCCCTGACCGTTCGGCTGACGTGCGCGGCGAGCGGTTGGGCTGCCGGTGTGCGGACACCGCCAACGCGGACGTCGCCAGGTTCGTCGTCGTCCTCTCGAAGTCCTCCTGCGCGATCAGCAGGTAGAGCAGGTCGAGCACCATCAATTGCACGTGCTTGGCCGACAGGTCGTCCGGTTGCAGGAATCGTTCGTATACCGAGGTGATGATCTGGAGGTCCGCGGTCTCAACGAGGGCGGACGTGGGGTTGTTGCTGATGGCCACCGTGAGCGCCCCGGCCCGCTGCGCCTGGCGGAGCATCTGCACGGTCTCCTTGGTGCGCCCGGTGTTCGAGATGCCGATGGCCACACAGTCTGCGTTCTGGATGGCCGCACTGGTCAGTCCGGAGTGCACTTCTGACCAGTGGTGGGAGTTGATGCCGATCCGGTAGAGACGTGCCTGCAACTCGCCCGCCAGGACGGCGCTGCCGCCCACACCGTAGATATCGACGTGGGTGCAGTGCGCGATGCGCCGCGAGATCTCTTTCATGAGCGGAAGGTCCATGACCGAGGCGGTTTCCTGGAGGGAACGGATGTGGGCGTTCATCAACGTGCTCAGCACCTCGGGCGCCGGGTCGTCGGGGCCGAAGGCTCGCCCGATGTCTGTCGTCCAGGTCTCCCTGGCTGACGTGCGACCCGCCTCGGTGGCGATGCTGACCCGGAATGACGCGTAACCGGAGTATCCGATCAACCGGCAGAACCGGGTGACGGTTGCCGCAGACGTGCCTGACGCCTTGGCCAGGTCGCCGATCGAACCCTCAAGCGGCGCCTGCGGGTGCTCGAGCAGGAAGGTCGCGATCTTCCGCATCGTTCCCGACATTTCGGGGACGCGGGCCTGGATCCGGTTGATCACACCGGTGGCCGGCTCTCGGTGAGAGGTTCGCGCCGCGGTGGTAGTCACGGGAATCCGTTTCTCCTTCATTGGAGTGTCTGTGAAAACGATTCTTACGTTACAGTGTCTTCACATCGCTGTGAACACGAAATGGTAACGATGTCCGGACTCCTGGCAATCGATGCGGGCGGCACCACGACGCGGGCGGTCATCATCGAGCCGTCCGGGCACTGCCGCGGCCTCGGATTCGCGACCAGCGGCAACCCGACTTCAGGCGGATCCGCCGCCGCGATAGCCGCGTTGGTCTCTGCCACCGAACGCGCACTCGTGACAGCGGGCGCGGTCGCGGGCGACTTCTCCTCCGCGACGATCGCGATGGCCGGCGCGGGAACCCGCGCCCCGATCGAACAGATCAGGGCGAGGCTCGCACCGCTCGGCCTGCTCGGGCCGGTGGAGGTGGTGTCAGACCTCCTGGCGACCTTCTGCTCAGGAACCCTGCTAAGTGAGGGTTATGTCGTGGTCGCGGGAACCGGCGCCGGCGCCGCCCGGATCGAGGACGGCCGGATCGCGGCCGTGGCAGACGGACTGGGCTGGCTGCTCGGCGACGCGGGCTCCGGCTACTGGATCGGCCATCGCGTGGCCAGCGCGGTCGTCGGCTTCCTCGACGGTCGCGCACCGCAGACCGCGCTCACCGGGTTGCTGGTTGCGGCGCTCGACCTGGAGCCGGCGCCGACTCAGCGCGGGGAGCGGCCGGTCCTCCTGGCGCAGCTCGTCGACGCACTGTACGCGCTCCGCCCGGTCGAGCTTTCCCGTTTTGCCCCGCTCGCCTTCCAGGCCCACGACGACGACGTCGCGCGCGGAATCCTGGCCGACGCCGCGTCAGAATTGTCCGCCACGCTGGCGTCGGTCAGGAGCCCCGGCGTGGACGGGCCGCTGGTGCTCGGCGGCAGCGTCGCGAACAGCGGACTGCTCTCCGCGGGCCTCCCCGGCAACCGTTCAGCGGTCGCCGTCCCGGACGGGGTCGTCGGCGCAGCGGTCCTCGGACTCCGGCGCAGCGGCATCCGTTGTGACGATGAGGTGTTCCGACGGCTCACCGATGATGTCGGCGCGCTCCGGGATGCGGCGCGATCGAACCTTGCGGGCGAGCGATGACCGGCGCGGCGAACGGCGGGTCGACCGTGCGCGTGTCACGCCGACGTTTCTCCATGGCGCACCTCGGCCCCGAGAATCCGCTGCCCCTGGTGGGCGCACCACCGGAGACGCCGTATCGGATCTCTGGCGCCATGCCGCGGGAGATCATCGACGGTTCGCGGTACGGAAACCCGGCCAACCTGTTTCCGTACCGCGCCCAGGACGGTTATGGCCGCAGCCGGGCCGACCGGGACCTCACGATCGTCGTGCTGGAGAATGAACGGCTTCGCGCCGTCTTCCTGCCCGAACTGGGCGGGCGGCTGTGGGAACTCTACGACAAGACCGCCGGCAAGCAGCTCCTGCACACCCAGTCGGTCATCCAGTTCGCGAACCTGGCGCTCCGCAACGCCTGGTTCGCCGGCGGGATCGAGTGGAACATCGGAACGCGGGGCCACTCGCCCACCACGTGCGACCCCCTCCACACCGCCATCGTGCGAACAGACGACGGATGCGACGTGCTGAGGATGTGGGAGTTCGAACGCCTCCGCGAAGTGGTGTTCCAGATCGATGTGTGGCTGCCGCCGGATTCGCCGGTGCTGTTCGCGATGGTCAGGATCAGGAACCCGAACGACCACGAGGTTCCGATGTACTGGTGGACCAACGGCGCAGTGCCCCAGGATGCCCGCAGCCGGGTGATCGCACCGGCTGGATCCGCGTTCGCCAGCGACTACACCGACGGGATCGAGCGGGTTGACCCCACCGATGACGGCGGCGTCGACTGCACCTGGCCGACGAACAGCCCGCGGGCGAGGGACTTCTTCTTCGACCTGCCGGTGCAGCGGCGGCGGTGGATCCTCGCCGCCGACCACGACGGCGATGGGTTGGCCATGCTGTCGACGGACCGGCTGCGGGGCCGGAAGCTGTTCGTCTGGGGCGAGGGCAGCGGCGGTCGACGCTGGCAGGAGTGGCTCAGCCCGGAGGCGGGGCCGTACGCGGAGATCCAGGCGGGACTGGCGGTGACCCAGTTCCAGCACCAGCCCATGCCGGCCGGCGCCGAGTGGACATGGCTGGAGGCATACGGCAATGCGCGCGTCGATCCGCTCGTCGCGCACGGCGGGAGTTGGACCGAAGCGGTCGAGCACGGGCAGGCGCGAGTCGATGACCTCATCGGCGCCCCCGCGATGGATGCAACCCTGTCAGCCGCGCTGTCACGGGCGGATCTGCCGCCCGGGCCCCCGCTCGTTGTGGGCAGCGGCTGGGGCGCACTGGAGTCGGAACGCCGACGACGGGGCGGCCGGGCGTGGGTCGACGAGACCGGCACCCCGTTTGCGGCCGAATCGGTGGCGGCCGACCAGCACCCGTGGCGGCAGCTCCTGAACGGCGCCGGGTTTGCCGGGGCTGCGTCCTTCGTCGCCGGCGCAGACTGGGAGGCGCTCCTTCAGGCTGAGGGCCGTGAGCCGCACGCGACGCTGCATCGCGCCGTGATGACGCACGCCAGGGGCGAGCTGGAGGACGCCGCACGCCTGTACCGGGAGACCCTGCGCCAGGCCGAGCAGTCCACGAACCCGGCCCTGATCGCGCAGGCGCACCGCGGCCTGGCCCTCCTCGCCTTGACCGCGGTTGGAGACAGCGCGGCGATCGCGGACGGGATCGCCCGGTACGAGCAGTCCTGTGCGGCGGAGCCGGCCAACGGATCGCTGCTCGTCGAGGCGGCAACGCACGCGCTTCGCTTCGGGATGCCCGAGGTCGCCCTTCGCCTGGTCGGTCGCGCCGACGATGCACTGTCGCAGGGAGGGCGGGTGCGTTTTCTCACCGCGGTCGCGCTGGCCCGCAGCGGCCGGAGCGGCGAGGCCGCTCTGATCCTCCGCGCGGGGGTGGAGGTCGCCGACCTGCGGGAGGGCGAGAACTCGATCTCTGCCCTCTGGCAGGAAGTCTGCCCCGGGGAGGACGTGCCGCCCCATTACCAGTTCGAAATGAACTAACATGAGCCTTTGGCAGCTGTAACGATCACAACCAATCAGAGGAAGCTCGCTCATGCCAGACCTTTCCGCCGGAAACACCGCCCCACTGGGATCCCTGATGGCCGCGGAACTTGCCTCCCAGCCCGAGACCTGGGCTCGTGCCTTCGGCCTGGAAGCGGAGCGGGCGCTTCTTCCCGCGTCCGGGCGCCGGGTCGCGGTGGTCGGCTGCGGCACGTCCTGGTTCATGGCCCAGGCCTATGCAGCGCTGCGGGAGAGTTCCGGGCACGGTGAAACCGACGCGTACGCAGCATCCGAGGCCTTTGTGAACCGTGGCTACGACGACATCGTCGCCCTCACCCGGTCTGGCACCACCACCGAGGTGTTGGAACTTGTCGCGGCGAACCGCGGCAGCACCCACATCATCGGGGTGGTCGGCGACGAGTCCTCCCCCTTCGTCGACCAGGTCGACGACCTGGTCGCCCTGCCGTTCGCCGACGAGAAGTCGGTCGTGCAGACGCGGTTCGCCACCACCGCCCTCGCCTTCTTCCGCGCCTCCCTCGGCGAAGACCTCACCGCGGCGATCAGCGACGCGGAACGGGTCGTCGGCGCCGACCTCGACCCCGAACTGGTGGAGGCTGAACAGTACAGCTTCCTCGGCCGGGGCTGGACGGTGGGCCTCGCCCATGAGGCGGCCCTCAAGATGCGCGAGGCAGCGCAGGCATGGACCGAGTCCTACCCGGCCATGGAGTACCGGCACGGGCCGATCAGCATCGCAGCGCCCGGGCGGGTGGCCTGGATGTTCGGCGCACCACCGACCGGCCTCGACGCCGACGTCCGCGCGACCGGTGCCCGGTTCGTGGCGAGCGGGCTCGACCCCCTCGCCCAGCTGGTGCAGGCGCAGAAGCTCGCGCTTCTGCGCGCCAGGGCCAGGGGGCTGAACCCCGACCTGCCGCGGAACCTGACCCGATCTGTCGTCCTCGAACCGTGACCCCACCGGCGAGCCCCACTCCCACGATCGGCAGCGGCGCTGCCGTGCTGGCCTTCGACGTGGGCGGAACTGACACCAAGGCGGCGTTGTTCGATGGCGCCGGTGCCGTGCTGGGCCTCAGCCGCACGCCCACGGCGCATCGGGGCCCCGACACGGCAACCGCCGTCATCGCGCGGCTGGGGGAACTGGCGAGCGACCTGGCGGGGCGCTTCCCCCTGGTAGTCCCGCTGGCCGCCGGCCTCGTCGTTCCCGGTCTCGTCGACGACGAGCGCGGGGTGGCGATCCAGGCCGCGAACCTGGACTGGGCCGACGCGCCGTTCCGCCGACTCGCCGCCGACCGGCTCGGCCTCCCGGTGGCGTTCTCCCATGACGTGCGCGGGGCCGGCCAGGCCGAGTATCGGCTCGGCGCGGCGCGGCCCTACCAGGATGTGGTGGTGATCGTGGTCGGCACCGGGATCGCCAGTGCCATCTTCCTCAACGGCCGCGCCCACGTGGCCGGCGGCTACGCGGGCGAGATCGGGCATTCCGTGATCGACCCGGCCGGCCTGCCGTGCAGCTGCGGAGCGCGCGGCTGCCTGGAAACCGTTGCCTCTGCGGGAGCGATCACCCGGCGCTACCAGGAACTCACGGGCATCCGCCCGCACGGCGCCCGCGATGTGCGGGAGCGCGCCGAGGCCGGCGACCCCGCGGCGCGCGGGGTGTGGGACGGCGCGCTGGATACCCTAGCGCTGGGCATCGCCCAGCTGGCGGCCGTCCTCGCGCCGCAGGCCGTCGTCATCGGCGGTGGACTGGCCCAGGCCGGGGACGCCCTGTTCGAGCCGCTCCGCCAACGCGTCGAGGCGCTGCTCAGCTTCCACCGCCGCCCCGTTCTGCTGCCGGCCGAGATCGGCGAGAACGCCGGCCTCATCGGCGCCGCCCTGATCGCCCGTGACCTCTCTCCCCAGCCCGTGGCGTCGTCGTGATCATCACCGTCACACCGAACCCGGCGCTCGACCTCACCTACGCGCTGCCCGAGATCGACCTCGGCGAGTCCCACCGGGTGCCGACCGCGATCATGCGCGCCGGGGGGAAAGGACTGAACGTCGCCCGCGTCCTGCACCAGACCGGACGCCCCGTGCTCGCCGTCACCGCAGTCGGCGGACTGCCCGGCGACGAGTTCGCCGCCGAGCTGGCCGCCAGCGGCGTGCCCCATCACCTGGTCCGGGTCTCCGGAACCACCCGCCGCACCATCGCTTTCGTCGAGCACGGGGCCGAACACGGGCGCGAGCGGGCAGGCGAGGAGCGGGACGACGGCCGCACCGGCACGGGCGAGCGGACGACCAATTTCAATGAGCGGGGCCAGGACCACACCCCGGCCGAGTGGCAGCATCTGACGGATGCGATCACTCCCGCGCTGGGCGCAGCAGAGTGCCTCGTCGGCTCCGGCAGTCTCCCGGCGGGTGCGGATCCCCGATTCTTTGCCGGGTTGGTGTCGCTCGCCCGCGCCACCGGACTGCCGAGCGTGATCGACACCTCGGGCGACGCGCTGCTGGCGGCTGCGGAAGCGGGAGCGACGGTGGTGAAACCCAACCAGCGGGAACTCGCCGAGGCGACCGGCGACGCCGATCCGGTGCGGTCGGCCCGCCGTCTGCTTGCCCTCGGCGCCGGCCTGGTGCTGGTCTCCCTCGGCCCCGCCGGGATGCTGGCGGTGTCGTCCGCGGCCCCCCACGGCATCTGGCGGGCGCGCCTCCCCCGGGCGCTCCGCGGCAATCCCACCGGCGCCGGCGACGCCGCCGTGGCGGCCGCGGCCGCCGCCCTCACCGGCGCGTCCCAGGCCGCTCGCACCCGGGCGAATACGGTGGCCGACGCGTTGGCCGACCCGACGGCGATCCTCCGCCTCGCGACCGCCTGGTCTGCGGCCGCGGTGCTGATGCCGCTAGCCGGGGAAATCTCCCCCGACCACGAGTCACTCGCCGCCGACGTCGCCGTCGACTACCTCCTCGACACCGCATTCAACGGAGACGATCAATGACCCTCGCCCCGACTCGCGAACTGATGCACGCCGCCGCGGCGGCCGGCACCGGCATCGGCGCCTTCAACGTCATCCACCTGGAGACCGCGGAGGCGCTGGTGACCGCCGCCGAGCGGGCGGGGCTGCCGGTGATCCTGCAGATCTCCCAGAACTGTGCGACCTACCACGGCGGGCTGGAACCGATCGCACTGGCCAGTCTCGCTCTCGCGCGCCGGGCATCCGTTCCGGTGGCACTGCACCTCGACCACGCCGAAGATGCGCAGCTGGTGCGTGAGGCGGTCGATCTCGGCTTCGGGTCGGTGATGTTCGACGGCGCCAGCCTCCCGTGGAGCGAGAACGTCACAGCCACCGCCGGGATCACCGCCCATGCCCACGCGGCCGGCGTCTACGTGGAAGCGGAACTCGGCGTCGTCGGCGGCAAGGACGGTGCGCACGCGCCCGGGGTCCGCACCGACCCGCGGGAGGCCGCCATGTTCGTGGCGGCGACCGGCGTCGACGCGCTCGCCGTCGCCGTCGGATCATCGCATGCGATGACCAACCGGGTCGCGGCGCTCGACCTCGACCTCATCACCCGCCTGCACGCCGCGGTCGCCGTGCCGCTGGTGCTGCACGGCTCGTCCGGCGTCGACGACGCGCAGCTGGTGCACGCGATCCGGGCCGGCATGACCAAGATCAACGTGTCGACCCACCTGAACGGCTTTTTCACCGCCGCGATCGGACGGTACCTGGGCGCGCACCCGCACGTGGTCGACTCGCGGAAATACGTCGCGGCCGGCCGTGACGCCGTCACCGCCGAAGCAGCCCGGCTGCTGGCGGTGTTCGCACTCGAACCGGGCACCGGGGAGTCAGCATGAATCGCGCCGAACGGCTGGGCGCCGTACTCGACCTGCTCGCCGACACCGGCCAGCTCGAGGTCGAGGACATCATCGTGAAGCTCAACGTGTCGGCGGCCACCGCACGGCGCGACCTCGACACCCTGGCCAGCCAGCAATTGCTCACCCGCACCCGCGGCGGAGCGATCGGCCAGTCCGTCGCCTACGACCTGCCGATCCGGTACAAGCGGGAGAAGCACGCGCAGCAGAAGCGGCGGATCGCCGAAGCCGCGAGCGCACTGGTGGACAGGGGTGCGGTGATCGGGCTGTGCGGCGGCACCACCAGCACCGCAATCGCCACTGTGCTCGGCAGCCGCGCCGACATCATGGCGGCCTCCCCGCATTCCTCGCTGACCGTGGTCACCAACGCCATCAACATCGCGGCGCAGCTCGCGATGCGTCCGCAGATCAAGACGGTGGTCACCGGTGGTGTCGTGCATTCCCGCTCCTATGAGCTGGTCGGCCCGTACAGCGATGTGGTGCTCGGGAAGATCACCATGGACATCGCCTTCATCGGGGTCAACGGCATCGACCCGGTGGTCGGGGCGACGGTGCACGACGAACGGGAGGCGGCAGTCAACTCGCTGATGGCCCGCCGCGCGACGCGGGCGATCATCGTGGCCGACTCCAGCAAGATCGGCATGAACGCCTTCGCCACCATGGGCGACGCGAAACTGTTCGGCACGCTGATCACCGATTCCGGCATCACGCCGGAGCAGCTGGCCGCGTTCAACGACAACGGCATCGAGGTGATCGTCGCATGAGCACTCCCCGCACTGTGATCCATTCGGCCCGCCTGGTCACCGGGGGCACCGTCGCCGACGGCGCCTGGGTCGGGTTCGACGGCGGAACCGTCGCCGGCGTCGGCACCGGGGGCGGCTGGCGAGCGTGGGCGACGGATGCCGCGGCGTCCGCCAGCGGCGGCGGGGCGGTCGAGGTGATCGACGCCGGCGGCAGCTGGCTGACCCCCGGTTTCATCGACATCCACTGCCACGGGGCCGGCGGCGCCGCGTTCGACGACGGCGCAGACGATGCGGCGGCCATCGCAACCGCGCTGGCGGTGCACCACGCGCACGGCACCACTCGCCTGGTGCTGTCCCTGGTCACGGCGAGCCAGGCCGACCTCGAAGCCCGCGTCGCCGCGATCGCCGACGCGGCCGATGGCAATCCGCTGGTGCTCGGCGCGCATTTGGAGGGGCCGTTCCTCGACGACACCTTCCGCGGGGCGCACGACCCGGCGCTGCTGCGCTCCCCGGACCCGGCGTCGATCGCGGCGCTGCTCGCGGCAGGGAGGGGACGCATCCGCCAGGTCACACTGGCTCCTGAGCTGCCCGGCGCCGACGCCGCGATCGACGCCCTGGTCGCCGCGGGGGTGGCCGTCGCGGTCGGCCACAGCGCCGCCGATTATGACACCGCCCGCGCCGCGTTCGACCGCGGCGCCACAATCCTGACGCATGCCTTCAACGGCATGCGCGGAATCCACCATCGTGCCCCCGGGCCGGTCGCGGCGGCGACGCATTCCGCCGGCGTCACGCTCGAGGTCATCAACGACGGCGTACACGTGCACCCCGAGGTGGTCCGGCTGGCGTTCGCCGGCGCGCCCGGCCGGGTCGCACTGGTGAGCGACGCCATGGCCGCCACCGGATCCGCCGACGGCGCCTACCTGCTCGGAACGCTCGCCGTGACCGTCACCGACGGGGTCGCCCGGCTGACCGACGGCGGATCGATCGCCGGCTCCACCCTGACACTCGATTCCGCGCTTCGCCGAGCGGTCACCGAGGTGGGAGTGCCGATGGCGGATGCGGTCACGGCACTCACCGAGACCCCGGCGAGAGCGATCGGCCGGGGCGCCGACCTGGGGCGCCTGGCCGCCGGGTTCGCGGCCGACGCCGTGCTGCTCAGCCGGGAGCTGCAGGTCGAGGCGGTCTTCGCCGCCGGTATCCGTCTCGCCTGAGCGCTCCTGTCGCGCGTCCGCGCGGCGCGCCGCGGCGGTATGCGGCACTTACGCCGCTAGGCGGGTGGCGTGCCTGCCGCATAGCGGCGCAACTGCCGCCCAGGCCGAATCGGCTCTGCGGAACCGGGACTAGTCGAGCGGCTGGCCCGAGCGGTCCTTCGAGAAGGCGACGGCCACCAGCGACACAATGCCGCAGGCGATCACGAACAGCCCGACCGGGATGAAACTCTGGTTGAAGCCGGCCAACAGGGCGGTCGCGATCAGGGGAGCCGGCCCGCCGACCAGGGCGGCGCCGATCTGGTAGCCGAGCGAGACGCCGGTGTACCGCACGTCGGCGCTGTAGCTCTCGGCGAAGAAGGTGCCGAGCACCGCCCCGTACATCGACCAGATCACGCCGAAGCCGACAGTCACCGCGACGGCGAGCAGCAGGAATGAGCCCTCGTTGATCAGCCAAAAGTACGGGACGATGTAGATCATGACCAGGATCGCGCCGGTGATGAACATCTTCTTGCGGCCGACCCGGTCCGAGATGGCGCCGACCGCCAGCATCACCGGGATGGCGACGACGGCCGCGATCAGCACGGCGTTCAGGGCCTCGTTCCGCGCGTAGCCGAGGCCGACGGCGTAGGACACGGTGAAGGTGGCGAAGATGAAGAACGTCGACGTCTCGATGAACTTCGCGCCGATCGTGATCAGCACCGCCCGCCAGTGGTGGCGGAGGGTGGTGAACAGCGGCACCTTGGCCGTGGTGTTCGACTCCACGACCTTCGTGAACGACGGCGTCTCGGCAACCTTGTTGCGGATCCAGAGACCGACGGCCACCAGCACGATCGAGAAGATGAAGGGGATCCGCCATCCGAAGGCGAGGAAGTCGGCCTCGTTGAACAGCCCGGAGGCGGCGGATGCCGCCAGGTTTCCGATGGCCAGCCCGAACAGCGCACCGGTCTGCGGCACGGCGCCGTAGAGGCCACGCTTGTTCTTCGGCGCGTACTCGACGGCCATCAGCAGGCCGCCGCCCCATTCGCCCCCGAGGGCGAGGCCCTGCAGCAGGCGCAGCACGGTGAGGAGGATCGGCGCCCAGATGCCGATCTGGGCATACGTCGGCATCAGTCCGATCGCGACCGTCGCGATACCCATCATCGACAGGGTGATCACGAGGGTGCGCTTGCGACCGATCCGGTCGCCGATGTGGCTGAAGATCACGCCGCCGATGGGCCGGATCAGGAACGCCAGCGCAAACGACGCGAGCGAGAGCATCTGGCTGGAGACGGCGTCATCCGACGGGAAGAACAGCGGCCCGAAGACCAGGGCCGACATGGTGCCGTAGAGAAAGTAGTCGTACCACTCGACGGCGCTGCCCACGGCGCTGCCGACGAGCGCGCGGCGCCGAGTCGGCCCGTCGATCAGGGCGGCCTTATCGACCGGGGTTGGGGTGTCCATTGTTGCCGTCACGGGTTCGGCCTCTCATCTGTGAAGGGTAATGCGGGAAGAAAATTGGCCGAGGCCGCGGCGGCGAGGAACGACGCGTCAGTGCCGATCAGCAGCAGGCGCACTCCGCGTGAACGGTACGCGGCCGCCTCGGCGACGTCGGCACAGTGGATGCCGACCTGCCGGCCGGCCGAGCGTGCCGCATCGATGATTCGGGTGATCGCTGCAGCGTGTTCATCGCTGCCGAACGGCACGCCGAGGCTGGAGGCGAGGTCGGCCGGTCCGACCAGGATCACGTCGATGCCGTCGACCGCCACGATCTCGTCGACGGCGGCCAGGCCGGCCATGGTTTCGACCATGGCGACCACGAGCAGGTCATCGTTGGCGATGGCGCGGTGGCCGGCCAGGTCAAGGCCGTACACGGTCGCGCGGCCGGCCCCGAGGCCCCGTGCGCCGAGCGGTGGGAAACGGGTACCGCGGACGACCGTGCGGGCCTCATCGGCGCTTTCCACGCGCGGCACCACGATGCCGGCGGCACCGGTGTCGAGGGCGGAGCCCAGGTGCGCGTCCGGGCCGAGCACCCGAATGACGACGGATGCGCCGCGCACGTCACCGGCACGCACCAGCTGTTCCAGGGTTTCGATGCCGAAGGCGCCGTGCTCGGCATCAGCGACGACGACCTCTGCGCCGGCCACCGCGAGGATCTCGGTCACCGCCGGGTGCCCGATGAGTTGGAAGGTACCGAAGACCGCACCCTGGGCGATGGCATCGCGCAGGGTCTGCTCCGCCCGACCGGCGCGGAGCGGTGACGAGCCGTACGACAAATTCAGGCTGCCCTCTGCTTGAGCAGGTCGAGCGCCACGTCGACGATCATGTCTTCCTGGCCGCCAACCATCTTGCGGCGCCCCAGCTCCATCAGGATCTCGATGGTGGGGATGCCGTAGCGGGCGGAGGCGCGCTCGGCGTGCAGCAGGAACGAAGAATAGACGCCGGCGAAGCCGAGGCCGAGGGTCTCCCGGTCGACCTGCACCGGGCGCACCTGCAGCGGGCGCACGATGTCGTCGGCGGCGTCCAGGAGGGCGAAGACGTCGGTGCCGTGGATCCAGCCCATCTTGTCCGCCACGGCGACGAACGCCTCCAGCGGCGTGTTGCCGGCGCCGGCACCCATGCCGGTGAGGCTGGCATCGACGCGGTTCGCGCCCGCCTGCACGGCTGCCACCGAGTTGGCGACGGCCAGCGACAGGTTCTGGTGGGCGTGGATTCCGATCTCGGTCCCGGCGTCGAGCACGTCGCGGAGCGCGTTGACGCGGTCGGTGACGTCGCCCATGTTCTGGGCGCCGGAGGAATCGACGACATACACGCACTGCGCGCCGTAACCCTCCATCAGCTTGGCCTGCTTGGCCAGCTCGACCGGGGTGGTCATCGCGCTCATCATGAGGAAGCCGGTGGTGTTCAGGCCGAGCTCGCGCGCGGTCTCGATGTGCTGGGCCGAGACATCCGCTTCGGTGCAGTGGGTGGCGACACGCACGTAGCTCACGCCGGCGGATGCGGCGCGCTTCAGGTCGTGGATGGTGCCGACGCCGGGCAGCAGAAGGGTGGCGATCGCGATGTTCTCGGCGACCTCTGCGGCGGCCTCGATCAGTTCGACGTCGGAGTGCCTCGCGAAACCGTAGTTGACGCTGGAACCGGCCAGGCCGTCGCCGTGGGCGACCTCGACGCTGTCGACGCCGGCGGCATCGAGGGCGCCGACGATGTCGCGCACGTTCTGCACGGTGTACTGGTGGCCGACCGCGTGGCTGCCGTCACGGAGGGTGACGTCGGAGATGAAGAGCTTGTCTGTTGTGGGGTCGAACATGGCTTACGCCACCTCCAGTTCCTGCGCCCGGAGGGCGATCGTCTCGGCGGCGCGCATGGCGGCCGAGGTCATGATGTCGAGGTTGCCGGCGTAGGCGGGCAGGTAGTGGGCGGCGCCCTCCACCTCGAGGAAGATGCTGGTTTTCAGGCCGGTGAACTCGCCGACGCCGGGGACCATGACGGGCTCCTCGATGTATTCGAACTGGACCTCCTGCTTGAGGCGGTATCCGGGCACGTATTCCTGCACGCGGGCGGCCATCTCGGCGACCGCGTCGCGGATCAGCTGTTCGTCGACGACCTCGGAGAGGGTGAACACGGTGTCACGCATCATCAGGGGCGGCTCGGCCGGGTTCAGCACGATGATCGCCTTGCCCTTCTCGGCGCCACCGACCTTCTCGATCGCGTCCGAGGTGGTCTCGGTGAACTCATCGATGTTCGCCCGCGTTCCGGGGCCGGCCGACTTGCTGGCGATGGAGGCGACGATTTCGGCGTACGCGACCTTCGCGACGCTCGACACGGCGGCGACCATCGGCACGGTGGCCTGGCCGCCGCAGGTGACCATGTTGAGGTTGGGCGCGTCGATGTGCTCATCGAGGTTCACGGCGGCGATGCAGTACGGGCCGATGGCGGCGGGAGTGAGGTCGATCAAGCGGATGCCCGGCTTCGCGGCTTCCAGCTGGGTTGCGTTGTAGCGGTGCGCACCGGCTGAGGTGGCGTCGAAGACGATGTCGATGGTCTCGAACACAGGGCTGGCGATGAGGCCGTCGACGCCCGTCGAGATGGCGGTGACGCCCATGCTCTCGGCGCGGCGAAGCCCGTCGCTGTCCGGGTCGATCCCGACCAGCGCGGTGACCTTGAGGATTCCGGCGCCGCGGATCATCTTGATCATGAGGTCGGTGCCGATGTTGCCCGATCCGATGATGGCTGCGTGTGTCGGCTCCGACATGGCTGGCCCCTTTCACTGCGTTGTGGTGTCGGGCTTCGTTCGAAACTTCGGCACGCGTTCGATATATAGAACGCTATGGTCGGGCGGATGTCAAATCGAGCCGCATTTGCATGCCCGCGGAATCCCCGCTATTGATAAGGCATGGCCAGACTCACCCCCGCCGTTGTGCGCACGCTCGACATCCTCGAGCTGTTCCTGGCCGACGACCGGCCGCTGAGCGCCCCCGACGTCGGGCGGCTGACCGGCTTTCCGCGCACCTCGGTGCACGAGCTCCTGTCCACCCTGGTCGCGCGGGAGTACCTGCAGAAGGATGAGGCGGCGAACACCTACCGGCTCGGTGTGCGGCTGCTGCAGCTCGGCAACGCCTATTCCGCCCGGTTCGACATGCTGAAGTCCGCCAACGACGTGGCCAGGGAGATGGCCCACCAGACCGGCGAGACGGTGAGCGTCGCCCTGCTCGAGGGCGCAGACGCCTTCTACCTGGCCAAGGTGGAGGGCCGGGACAACCTGCGGTTGCCGTCGAGCATCGGCCAGCGCATCCCGGCGAACGTCACCGGGCTCGGCAAGACCCTCCTCGCCTACCGGTCGCCGCAGGCCGTCGCGGCGCTGTTCCCCGACCCGGAACACCTGCCCCGGATGACCGAGAACAGCATCGGTACGCTCAGTGAGCTGGAACGCGAACTCGAATCCGTGCGACGGGGCGGCGTCGCCTTCGAGCGGGAGGAGTCGACCCCCGGCGTGCGCTGCGCGGCAGCGCCGGTTCGCGACGCGTCGGGCGCCGTCGTGGCGGCGATCAGCACCTCGGTGCCGGCGGCCCGTTGGGAGCAGTACCCCGAGCAGCATTGGGTGGACCTGGTGCAGCAGGGTGCCGCGCGCTTCTCCGCCCTCCTTGGCTACGCGCTCAGCTGACCACTCCCCCATTTCCTCGCCGAACCAGGCACAGGGGGCCGAACCAGGCACAGGGGCATAGGTCAGGCGGACGCGAGGCGGCGCCGGATCACGAGGTCGGAGACGACCGAGAGCACCAGGGCCGCGACCAGGATCCCGACGTACGCGAACGGCACCACCCGAAGCCCGACAGTGTCCAGGAGCACCGCGCCGAGGAGCGCGCCGCCGCCGATCCCCGAGTTGAACGCGGTGGTGTAGAAGGCGCTGGACTGGTCCCGGATGCGCGCAGAGGCGGCATGCAGCAGCCGGGTCTGCAGCAACGGCGGCAGCGCGCCGAAGGCAAGACCCCAGAGCACGAACGCGCCGATCGCCACCGGAAGGTTGGCGGCGAAGACCGCGAGCACGGTGACGGAGATGGCGCACACGGTCACGCTGACCACGAGGCCCAGCTGGGGACGCGGACCGAACACGGTGCCGGCAAGCAGCAGCCCGACGGCCCCGGCGATTCCGTAGGCGAACAACAGCGGGGCCAGACTCGAGCCGTTCACGCCCAGGCCGTCGATCAGGAACGGCGCCACGTAGGTGTAGAAGGTGTAGTGGCCCACCATGATGAGGCCGGTGATGGAGCAGATCAGCACGACGGCCATCACGGTCGGGTCTCGGCGGGTCCTGCCGCCGGTGAGCGCTGTGGCGTCGGCATCCGTCGCCTTCTCGTGGATACCGTAATGGTCGACCGGGGGCAGGAACTTCCAGACCAGCACCGCGCCGACGAGCATGAGTACGGCCAGGGCGACGAAGGAGAGCTGCCAGCCGAGCACGTGCCCGGCCGCGGTGGCGATGGGCACCCCGAAGACGAAGGCGAGCGTACCGCCGGCGATCGTGATCGACACGGCGCGGCCGATCTGCGCCTTGGGCACCAGGTGCGCGGCGTATGCGCCGACGACGGCCCAGAACAAGCCGTGCGCGAGCCCGCCGATGATGCGCGACGCCACCACGAACTCGTAGTTCGGGGCGATCGCGGTGAGCACGTTGCTGACCGCGAAGGCGACCAGCACCCAGACGATCAGGCCGTGCCGAGGCAGCTTGCGGGTCAGGTGGGTGAGCAGCGTGCTGGTGAGCACGACCGTGAAGGCGAACCAGGTGACGAGCAGCCCGACCTGGGACTGGCTGACCCCGAGGGTGTGGCTCATGTCCGGCAGCAGGCCGGTCGGCAGCATCTCGGAGGTGACCGAGAGGAACACGGCCGCGGAGAGGGTGATCAGGCCGATCCAGGGGAATTTCGCGGTCTGGGTGGGGGCGGACGGAGTGGTGGTTCTGGACATCACAAGCTCACGGACAACGGATCCGGGTGGCCCTCCGACCGGCACAGGCGGGGGCAATGTTCGGATCGACTGCGCGCCAGCGTGCGCGCCCGGGGCCGTGCGTGTCGCCGACCACCGCCCAGTCTACCCGAGCGGCATCCGCTGCCCCAGAGGCCGGTAATCTGGGCGGATGAACAGTTCCGCCATGCCGGCCCACCACCACTGGGTGATCACGCTCGTCTGCCCCGACCAGCCGGGAATCGTGCACGCGGTCAGCGGGGCGATCGTGGAGGCGCGGGGCAACATCACCGAGAGCCAGCAGTTCTCCAGCGACGACACCGGCCGGTTCTTCATCCGGCTGCAGGTGGAGTCGCCCGCGGACCGCGGGGAGCTGGAGTCCGCCCTCGCCCCGGTGGTCGCCCGCTACGGCATGACGGCGGTCGTCGACGTCGTCGGGCGGCCCCTGCGCACGCTGGTCCTGGCGTCGACCGCCGGGCACTGTGTGAACGACCTGTTGTTCCGGCAGCACGCCGGCCAGCTCTCGGTCGAGATCCCGCTGGTGCTCAGCAACCACGGCTCCCTCCGCGACCTGGTCGGCTTCTACAGCGTGCCGTTCGAGTCGATTCCGATCACGGATGCCGCCAGCAAGGCCGGGTTCGAAGCGCGCGTGATCGAGGCGGTCGCCGAGCACGACATCGAACTGGTGGTGCTGGCCCGGTACATGCAGATTCTTTCTCCCGAGCTGTGCGCCGCCCTCGAGGGTCGCGCCATCAACATCCACCACTCCTTCCTCCCCGGCTTCAAGGGCGCGAACCCGTACAAGCAGGCGCACGCCCGCGGGGTGAAGCTGATCGGCGCGACCGCGCACTTCGTCACCAGCGACCTGGACGAGGGGCCGATCATCGAGCAGAACGTGGTGCGGGTTGACCACTCCCGCACCCCCGGCGAGCTGGTGGCGATCGGGCAGGACGAGGAGAGCCGCACGCTCACCCAGGCCGTCAAGTGGTTCGCCGAGAACCGGGTGCTGCTGGACGGCGCCCGCACCATCATCTTCAAGTAGGGCACCCAGCGGGCCGGTAGAATTACCGGGTGACAGATACCCGCGCTTCAGTGACTATCGGCCCGAACGACGTCCTGCGATTCGTGCTCGAACTGTTCGCGTTCGTGAGCCTCGGTATCTGGGGCTTTGTCGCCTGGCCGCTGCCCTGGCCCGGCGTGCTGATCGGCCTGGGCGCGCCGGCGCTCGCCATCCTGGCCTGGGCGCTGTTCCGCTCCCCCCGGGCCGTGTTCACGCTCGACCCGTTCGGCAAGGCGGTCGTCGAGATCGCCGTCTTCGGTGCCGCCGCCCTGGCCTGGTGGGACCTCGGCCAGCCCGTGGTCGCCGGCGTCTTCGCGGTCGTCGCGACCGTCAGCGGCGTGATCTCCGGCCGCAAAGAACTCGCCTGAGCCGCCGAACCCGCAGTTGTTGGGTCTAAGACGCGCGGATAAACCCAACGAGTGCGTTCTCGGCGAGGCGGGAAGCGGCTAGATGCCCTGCCAGGCGGGCTTGTTCGTCCAGGCGTAACGGTAGTAGGCCAGGTTCGACAGTTCGGCGGCGGCCGCTTCGTCCACCACGACCGTCACATGCGGGTGCAGTTGGATGGCCGAGCCGGGCTGGCTGGCCGTGACCGGCCCCTCGACCGCGGCGGCGATCGCGTGGGCCTTCGCCGCCCCGAAGGCGAGCAGCACCAGGTGCCGTGCCCGCAGGATGGTGCCGAGCCCCTGCGTGATGCAGTGCATCGGCACCTCCGCCGGGGAGTCGAAGAACCTGGCGTTGTCGGCCCGGGTCTTCTCGGTCAGCGTCTTGACCCGGGTGACGGAGGCGAACGACGAGCCGGGTTCGTTGAACCCGAGGTGGCCGGTGCGGCCGATTCCGAGGATCTGGATGTCCACTCCGCCCGCGGCGACGATCGCGCGCTCGTAGTCCTCCCCGGCCGTTTCAATCGTGGCCAGATCGCCGCCCGGCACGTGGATGTTCGCCGGGGTCAACCCGAGCGGCTCGACCACGTCGCGAGCGATCACGGCGCGGTAGCTTTCCGGGTGCCCCGGCGGCAATCCGACGTACTCGTCGAGCGCGAACCCGCGCACGCCGGACACATCGAGCGGCGTGGCCGCGAACGAGCGGGCCAGCGCGTTGTAGACGGGCAGCGGCGTCGACCCGGTTGCCAGCCCCAAAACCGTCGTGGGACTGGATTCGATGAGCCGACGGATCGAATCGGCGACCAGTTCTCCGCCGGAAACCGCATTCTCGACAACAACGACTTCAGCCACTCAGCACCACTCCCACCCGGGCGGCACCGATCGCCGCTGAATGAATCCTACCCAAACCGATCACAAATGATCAGGCGATGGACCGGATGGCCGTTCCCACCCTGTCGCTGCGCGGTCGATCCGACGCGCGTATGGTGTCCACATGACCCGCTTCGTCATCGACGCCCGCACCCTCCTGCACATCGTCGCCAACGACATCCGGCCGAACCCGAAGCACCAGATCGTCGCTCCGAACCTCATCCGCTCGCAGGCGCTCTCGCTGCTGTTGGAGGCGGTGCGGGCGGCTGAGCTGTCGGAGGACCTGGCCCTGCAGTACCAACGCCGCATCACCGGTCTGAAGATCCGGCTGCTCGGGGACCGGGTCTCGCTCCGGACGGCATGGAAGATCGCCCGTGAGCAGGACTGGGAGACGACCTACGACGCGGAGTATCTCGCCGTCACCCAGCTGCAAGCGGATGCCCTCGTCACCATCGATCCCGCCATGGCGAAGAGGGGCGCGACCGTCGTGCCCCTCGCCGAACTGGCTGCGCTCGTGACGGAGTGACCTGCCACGCCGAACACAACAGAGAGCGGGCGGTGGATGCGCTCATCCACCGCCCGCTCACCCGAGCCGGGTGCGTTCCCTAGAAGACGATCCAGAGCACGCTGGAACGGCTCTTCGCCGGCGACACGGTGTCGCTTCCGGCATAGGACGCCGTCACCGGGTACAGGCCGCGGCTGAGCTTCGGGAGCGTCAGCGAGCCCGCGCCCTTCGCGTCCAGCGCCACGTCGTAGTGCTTGCTGCCCACCTTCACGTCGACCGTCCCACCGGCATCACCCTTCGAGGTGACGGTCACCTTGACGGTGACCCGCTGCCAGGAGAAGGCCACGTGCTTGCTGAGCGACAGGGTGACCTTCGCGTCGTACTTCACGACCACGCCGGCCGACGTCGCGGAGGCGGACGGCAGGCCGTCCTTGGATGCCGTCACCACGACGGTGAGGGTAGTCCCGGCGTCAGCCTTGGTGACCCGATAGGTGGCGTTCGTCGCTCGCGCGATGTCGACACCGTTCGCCTGCCACTGGTAGCTGTATGCGAGCCCCTCCGTGTTCCACTCGCCCGGGGAGGCGGTGAGCGTGCTCCCGATCGCCGGGGTTCCCGTGATCATCGGCGGAACCGTGTTCACCGGGGCGTCCGGCGCGGGCGCGTCACCCGACTCCACCGCCACCACCGTCGACAACCCGGTGTCACCGTAGCCGACGGTCCCGAGGTACGAGGTGTGCGGCGCGAGCCCGGCCCACGACAGCGTGTAGGTCGCCGGAACCCCCTGCTCGCCGGAGATCACCGGCGGGTTTGCGGTGAAGGCCCCGTCACCCGCGCCCGGCATCAGCGCGAAGGTGGTCACATCGAACGCGGTCGACCCGCTGAAGACGGACACGTCGACCCGGTAGAACCCCGCTTCCGGTGACTCGATGTCGACCCGCTCATCTGCCCGCGCCGTCGCCGACTGCCAGCCGGCGACCGGGTTCCCGCCATCGCCGTCCAGTTGGTAGACGGTCAGGTCGAGGTCCGCCGTGTCGTCGACCGAGTTCAGGTCGAACCGAGCCAGTTGAACGCCGGCCGGCACCTCGACCTGGTAGCTGAACTCGTCAGTGGCGACGCCAGAACCGGTGTGCGGATTCGTGGGGTCGGCGGGGTCCGGCTGCCGCACTCCGGCGGCCAGGCCACTGAGGGACAGCGGGATGTCGCCGTCGCCGCCGGGCGTGATCGACACGTCGACCGACCCGTTGACCCCGGTTCCCGAGACCGACTCCGGTGCGACCAGTGTGACCGGCTGTACGGCGATCGGGCTGTGCACAACGGTGCTGCCGCTCACCCAGTCCAGCGAGCCGGTGGCGTACTGGTCCAGTGGCGCGTCGGTCCGGCTGAACGTCACCGTGTAGCTGGCCGACTCACCGGGTCCACCGAAGGTGAGGGTCGACGGCGAGACGACGGCGTCGATGCCTGGCATGTCGATCGGCTGTGCTGTGAAGGTTCCGGCCTGGGTTGAGGTCACCGTTCGGGTGATCGTCTCCGGCCCGGTCAGCGCACCGATTGCGATGGACGGCAGGTTGAGGTTGCTTGGATCGATCGGGTCCACCCCGACGTCGTAGCCGATGCCCTGGATGTACGCCAGCCAGTCGGCCGTTCCGTTGAGGTAGAGCAGGCCCGGCTCGAAATACTTCGTCGGGTCGGCGTGTCCCGCTCCCTGCGCGAACGGGTCGGTGACTTCGGCGCCCGCCTCGTCGAGCGTGTTGTACGCGGTGGTCATCATGGCGGACTTGACCTCTGCGGGCGACGCCTTGGGGCGCTCACCGAGGTACAGGGCGGCCAGGCCGGCGATGTGCGGCGACGCCATCGACGTTCCCGAGATGAACTGGAAGGCGGGCTCGCCGCCTTCGGCGTTCGCGGCGTCGGCGAGGATAGCCACACCCGGTGCCGTGATGTCCGGCTTCAGCAGGTCACCGCCGTCGACGGCGACCGGGCCGCGAGACGAGAAGCCCGCGACCTGGGGAACCGGCGGCGTGATGCCCGTCGTGTTGCCGGGAGCGAACGACACCGTAGCGCCAGGCGTTGCCGCGTAGGCGAAGGTGGCGTCCCAGAATTCGGCGTTCAGGTGGATCGTCGGCACGGAGTGCAGGTCGGTGTCGATCGAACTCGGCGTCTTGTTCACCAGCAACATGCCGATGCCTCCGGCGCGGAGAACCTCGGCCGACTTGGCAACCCGGTCATAGACGCCGCGCTGGCAGAACACGATGGTCCCGGCCACTTTGGCCGGGTCCAGCGAATCCGGGGCGCACAGGAGCGCGTCGGCCGGGTCGTGACCGGCGACGGCGACAAGGTCGCCACGCACCAGCGGGCCCGACAGCTCGGGTGCGCCCGGGGTGCGGTCCACGGTGATCGACGCGCCGGCGAAGGCGGAACCGTCGCCGAGGGTTGCGGTCGCCTCGTAGCTCGGGATGGTGCTGGCGGCCACGGTGGTGATCCAGGGCGAGACGTTGTCGAGCGTGGATGCGCCGGGTCCGGAGTTACCGGCCGATGCTGCCACGAAGACACCGGCAGCTGCCGCGCCGAGGAACGCCTGGTCGGTGGGCGAGACGGTGCTGGTGGCACCGCTGGCCGAACCGATCGAGTAGTTGATCACGTCGACGCCGTCCGCCACGGCCTGGTCGATAGCGGCCAGGCTGTCGGAGTTGGCGCATCCGTCGTCGGTGGTGACGTCGGGATCCGGACCAGACCAGCAGACCTTGTATGCCGCGATCTTGGCCGCCGGGGCCACGCCGGAGATGAGCCCGTAGTCGAGCCCGCCGACCGTGGCCTGCACGTCGTGGTTGCCGCCGGCGGTTGACGCGGTGTGCGAGCCGTGGCCGTCGCCGTCACGCGGGGAGAGGTACTCGCCCACGTCGACGCCGCCGATCCGGTCGGCGCCGAAACCGTCGACGTAGTAACGGGCGCTGACGATCTTGGTGGAGCAGTCATCCGCTGTGAATTGCACGCCCGTGGTGCAGACACCGGTGAATGTCGCGCCGTCTGCCTTGTTGTAGGTGACGGTGTCACCGTCGAGGTACGGTTCCGCGCCGGGCGTGGTGCCGAGTTTGGCGCCGGCGAACGACGGGTTCTCCGGGGCGATGCCGGTGTCGATGACGCCGATGACGATGCCTTCGCCGGCGTGCTCCGGGCCGCCGACGCCGGCCCAGACCCCGTTCGGGCCGGAGAGGCCCAGGAAGTCCGTGGACGGGACGGCGGTGATCTTGCCCAGCGTGTCGGGGGTGATCGACGCCACGTTCTTCTGCGCCGACAGCCGTGCCGCCTGCGCGGCGGTGAGGTCGGCCGAGAAGCCGTTCAGCGCCAGCGTGTACGAGTAGCCGATCGAAGCGTCGACGGACGCCGCAACCTCTTTCTGCTTCTTGTGCAGGAAGTTGGAATAACTCTCGGACGCTCGGCTCTGAGCGTCTAGCTTCTTGCCCGGGTCCGGCGCCGTGGCCGAGAACCCGTTCACGCCGCCCTCGTACGTGGCGACAGCGTCGTCTGCCAGCGTGACGATATAGCGCCCGGCGGTGAATTCGGTCACCGGCTGGGTGATGCCGGGGACCACCGAGGTGGACGGCGCCGCGATGGCGGCTCCGGTTCCGCCGACCAGGGCCGCTGTGGCGACCATGCCGACGGTGAGTGTGACGGCCGTGGCGCCACGAAGGGATGCGAGTGGTACTCGCCGTGCGCGCGGCGGTGACTTCAACCGCCGAATGAATGAGCTCAAGAACTTGTCCAATCCGAGAGAGTTGCCTGAAGCGTCCTGCCCCCGTTCGGGGCGTGACGTGATGCCGAACATAGCGCACCGGATTCACCCCCGACTAGGGGCAAAATAAAACGCTCTCTTTCTCCCCGAAAACGCACTTGTTGGGGTAATGCGCTCCCGATAACCCCAACGAGTGCGTTCTCGGCGAGAGGCGGGGATGGGCAACTCGCTATGCTGGCCACACCCCCACCGCTCAATGGAGACAACCTGTGGCTTCCGGTTCACTCACCGCGAAGCGCGCACGTGCCAGGTTCGGCCTCCTCGCGGCCGTCTTCGCGGTGGTGCTGGTCACGAGCTTCCTGCTCGCCGGCATCTCCGGTTTCCTTGAGGACTCCGCCCGCACCGGCATCGGGACCGTACTCGCTCACGCTCCGGCCCGCGATGCCGCGGTGCAGGTGCGCACCACCGTCTCCGACGATCCACACGCCCAGTCCACAGCCGTCGAAGCGCTGATCCGCCCCGCGGTTCGGGCCGGAGACGCCTCGGCGTCCCGCACCCTGCGCACCGGCCCGCTGCCGCTCGCGACACCGGGCCCGGAGCGAGCCGGGTCCGCTCCGCTCACGGTGGTGCTCGGTTCCGACCCGCTCCTGGCCGAGCGGGCTCGGCTGGTCGACGGCGCCTGGCCGGGCGACACCACATCGACGGACTCCGCGATCCCCGCCAGCCTCCAAGCCGACGCGGCCGGCTCGCTCGGCCTGGCCGTCGGCGACGTACTCACGGTCGGCGCCCCCGAGAAGACAGTCACGTTCCGGCTCACCGCGACCTGGCTCCCGATCGACGTGGGTGCGCCGTACTGGTTCGGTGACCCGGCCGTCGCGTCAGGTTTCGCCGGGGGCGCCATTGGCCCGCTCATCCTCGACCATGCCGAGCTCGGCCGGCTGAGGGACCTCCTCGGGGCGCCGACGGCGTACTGGACGGTGGCGCCAGATGCGGCGTCGATCCAGCCCGAGCAGCTCCCCGGCCTCTCCGAGGCCCTGGACCGGCTGGAGGAGCGGGTGAGGGACGACACGACGCTGGCCGGGGACTCCGCAAGCGTCAGCGGGAACCTGAACGTGACGATCAGTCGGATGCGGAACGGCCTGGGTGCCGCACAGGGTGTGGCAGCAGTGCCGGTGCTGCTGGTGATGCTCATCGCGGTGATCACCCTCATCCAGCTGGCCAGGCTCCTCGCCAGCGTGCGGCAGACGGAGTTCACGCTGCTGCGTGCGCGTGGCGCATCCGTCGGCCGCCTCACGGCTGTGCACGCGGCGGAGGCCGCGGTTGTCGCACTGCCTGCGGCCGGCGCTGGCGCATCCACGGCCGTCCTCCTCTTCAGGACGGCCGGATTCGACAACGCCGGAGCGGCCTCGTCGGCGTCGGCGCTGGCCACTCCCGCGCCGTGGCTGATCGCTGCCGCGGTCTGCGTGGTGTCGGTCGTCGTGGCCGCGGCATCGACCTGGCGCTCCGCCGCACGGGCCTTCCTGCACGTGCGCGACGCGGACTCCGGCCGCGCCACGACCGCCGCCACCGTCGGCGCCGGGGTGCTCATCGCCGGTGCTGCCGCACTCTCGCTCTGGCAGTTCCGCCTGTACGGATCGCCGCTGGCCACCGGCGCGGACGGTTCGACCCACATCGACCCGGTCGCGGCGCTCGCCCCCGCGCTCTGCCTCCTCACGCTCGCCCTGCTCGTGCTGCTGCTCTTCGGCCCGCTCCTTCGGCTTGTGCAGGCTGCCGCCGCCCGGACCCGCGGCATCAGCTTCGTGCTTCCGACCCGGCAGGTCGTCCGTCGCATCCCGGTCTTCGCCGTTGCGGTGCTGCTGGTGACCCTCTCGTCCGGAGGAACCACCCTGGCCGCCGCGTATGCGGCCCGCTGGGCGGCGCTCGATTCGACCGCTGCGTCGATCCGGAACGGCAGCGACGTGCGCGTGCGCCAGGAGACGCCCCGCACGGTGGGCGCTCCGGAGTCGCTGATCACCGCGACGCGGTATGCCTCGCTCGACCATGTCGAGGCCGCGATCCCGGCGCTGAGCAGCCCGGTGAGTATCGCCACCGACGAGGTGACGCTCACTGCGTTGTCCACCGCGAACCTCCCCGCCGTGGTGCGCCCGGGCGGTTCGATTGACCCGATCGCGCTGGCCGCCGCCTTCAGCCCGGCACCGGCGGGCATCGTACTGACGGATGTCCGCGACACGGTCAGCGTGACCGTCTCCGTTCCACAGGACGCCGTCGCCGCCCCCGTCCGCCCCGGACACGTGGACGCCTTCGCCTGGGTCGCTGACGCCGACGGGGGACTCCTGCGCCTTCCGCTCGGCCGGATGATGCTGGCCGATCCGACCGCGGGCTCGCTCGGCTCGGCACTGCCGGCCGGCGCTGCGCCGTGGAGCCTGCTCGCATTCGAGGCCGTGCTTGCCGATTCCGACGGCGCCACCGGGGTGCGCGTGCAGTTCGAAGTCGCTGGGAACGCGCCGTACCTGACGACGGTCGCCTGGAACCATCCCGTCGGACGACTGATGACCCGCGGCGATGACACCGCCACCGAGTTGCCGGTCGTGCTCACCGAGGACCTGGCGAAACGGATTGGCGCTTCTGGCGGCGACAGCCTTTCGTTCCTCCTCTCCGCCACCGGGGAATCGGTCCGCGCCATCGTCGCCGGAACCGCGCCGGCCATCCCCGGCTCCACCGCGACCCTGGGCATTCTCGCCGACCTCCCGGCCCTCAACGATCACCTGCTCCGGGCCGGGGACGTCGTGCCGCAACTCGGCGACGTGTGGATCCGGGTGAGCGACGCGACGGGTGCCGCTGGCGGATTCGACGCGGCGGCGGCATCCGTTGCCCGCGCGTCGACGCTGCTGCCGCACTACCCCGCCCGGGTCAGCACGACCGCGGGCGAGTCCGGCGGGCCTCTGCTGCGCCCCGTCGTCACCGTGCTGTGGTCGGGCATGGCGGGGGCGCTTCTGCTTGCCGTGATCGCGGTGCTGTCGGTCACCGTCACCCTCATCGGGTCCCGGAGCGGGGAGGTGATCGTGCTGCGCGCCCTCGGAATCTCCGACCGGGCGCAGGCCCGTTCCCGCACCGCCGAATTGAGCGCGGTGGTGATCTCCGCGCTGCTGCTCGGCGTCCTCGCGGGCTTCATCGTCTCCTGGCTCACAGTCGGCGACCTGGCCGGCGCCGCGGTCTCCGGCGCGGGAAGCGACCCACGTGCCAGCGCTGCGTTGCGTGTTCCGCCCGGGTTCGATGCCGCGGAGTGGGCTGCGTTGCTCGCCGGATTCCTGGTCGCGCTGGCCGGCGTTGCCCTCAGCTACGGGCACCGGGTCCGCTGCCAGGCCGCGGACCGCACCAGCAGGGAGGAGACCCGATGATTCGGCGCCGCGGCAGCGTCCGGAGGGCGCCCCGCCGCTCGCATGTCAGCGCGCCGTGGCTGATCTGGCGTCAGGTCTCCGCGAACGTCGGCGCTTCGGTCACTGTCGCGATCGTCGTCTTCGCCCTGGCGGTCCTGGCCGCCGGCGTCCCACGACTGATCACGGCCATGTTCAACTCGAGCCTGCAGTCGTCGGTCGCTTCCCTGCCGCCCCAGCAACGCGACCTCGTTGGCGTGGGACGCGGCGGACCGGCCGCCGGCGCGTCCGTTCAACCCGGTGCACACGGGCTGACCGCCGAGCAGGACGCGGTCTGGGGCCGACAGGAAGACGCACTCGACACCGTTCGGGCCGGCATGTCTCCGCCCTTACGAGACGTGGTCGGCGACGCCGAGTACGTCACGCTGCTGGATGCCGGCGCCTCCCGCCCCACCGACCCGAACCGGCCGGCGCCGAGCAGCAAGCTCTCCATGGCCTTCGACCCGCACCTGCTCGACCGGGTGAGCATCGTCGGGGGAACCGCACCGTCCCCGGCCAGTGCTTTGCTGCTCTCCGTGGGGGTGGTCGACGTCATCCTGTCACGCGCCACGGCCGAACGGTTGCAGCTGCGGGTGGGCGATGAACTCCGCGTGGAACTCCACGGCGCCGGCCAGATCGTCAGGCTGGCCGGCATCTTCGAGGCGCGGGACCCGCGCGCCGAGTACTGGCGGCATGTTGACGGGTCGCTCGAGCCCACCGTCCTGAGCGCCGGAATGGAACCGCTTATCATCGGCGTGGCCTACGCGGATGCGGCCTCCTGGCCGCAAGCGGCGGGTTTGTCAACGGATGCTGCCACCCAGGTCTGGTTCCCGGTGCATGCCGACCGGTTCACCACAGCGGACGCCTCCTCGGTCGCCGATGCGCTGCGCGCGTTCACCCGGCTGACGCATCCGATCGCGCCGGCCGGGGACACCTCGTTCTCACCAGGACCCCGGCCGCTGTCTGTGCTGACCTTCGCCAGCCGGCTCGGTTTCACACTGCAGGAGGTGGCGGAGCGCGGCGCGGCTACCAGCGCCGTGCTGGCGCTGAGCGTCTCCGGGCCGATCGGCGTGGCCCTGGTCGTCCTCGTGCTTGGGTCACGCCTGATCATCGACCGCCGGAACCAGGGCCTTGCTCTCGCGTCCGCACGTGGTGCCACGCCGCTGCAGGTGCGCACCGTGCTCGCCGCCGAGGGAGCAGTCATCGGCGTTCCGGCCGCCGTAACCGGAACAGCGGCCGGAACAGTGGTTGGCGCCCTCCTGGTTCCGGCCGCCACTGCGTTCCCCGACGTGCTGCTTCCTGTCGTGATCGGCATCGCCCCGGCGCTGTTGCTCGCGTTCGAAGGGAACGGCCAGGGGGTGCGGCGGTCGCGCTCCGACATCGGCACGGCGGTGTCACGCCGGGGCTGGCTGCTGGAGGTGCTCATCGTGGGGCTTGCTGTGGCATCCGTTGTGCTGCTGACCCAGCGCGGCCTCACCACGTCAAGTGCGGCGGTGGGCGTCGACCCGTTGTTGGCGGGGACCCCGTTGCTGTTGTCACTGGCCGCCTGTGTGGCGGTGATGCGCCTCTACCCGGCCCCGCTGGGCATGCTGTCGCGGCGGCTGAAGTCCGGCCGGGGCCTCGCCGGGTTCCTCGGTTCCGTTCGGGCGCTCCGCGACCCTGCTGCCGGGTTCGCGCCGGTGCTGGCGCTGGTGTCGGGTGTGACGGTCGCGGTGTTCTCGGTTGGAATGGTGTCCACCGTGCAGGCCGGAGTCGACACGGCGGCGCTCGCCCGAGTGGGTGCTGACCTGCGGGTGAGCGCCCCCTACCTCTCCGCCGACCAGCTGGCGGCGGTGCGGGGCAGCCCCGGCGTGCTGGCCGTCACGCCGGTTTACGCCGAGATCGGTTCCATCATGACCATCGCCGGCAGCCGCCTGCCGGTGAGTGTGCTGGTGGTCGACGCGGCTGACCTGGACCGGGTGCAGCGCGGGGTGCCAGGGGCGCTGCCGCTGCCAGCGGGGCTCAGCACGGTCGTGGACGATGACATTCCGGTGGTGGTCTCAGCGGATGTCGCCGCCCAGCTCGACGCCGGCTCCGCCGCCGAGCTGGGCGGGCATACCCTCAACGTCGTCGCCACCGCGCCGAGTGTGAGCCCCCTCACCACCGGACGTGCGTGGATGCTGGTGGACCGGGCGAACGCCGCCACGGTTGTTGGATACACACCGGCGCCCGGCGTCGCGCTGGTGGACCTGGCCGACGCGGCACATCGTGGGCAGGTGGCGGGTCGCATCCGTTCGCTGCTCGGCACGGATGCCATCGTGGACAGCCCCGCCGCGGTTGCCGCGACGGCCGGCAGCGACACGACGGTGGGCGGGCTCCGGATCGCTTCGATGCTCGCGGTGCTGGTGGCGTGGCTCCTCACCGCCCTCGCCGTCGTGCTCATGCTCGTGCTCGGTGCGCCGGCGCGGACGCGGATGCTTGCCTTGTTGCGGGCGCTCGGCCTGGAGCGCCAGAGGGCCACGGCCCTGGTCGGCTGGGAGGTCGGGCCGGCCGCGGTGGCGGCCCTGGTGGTGGGCACCGCGCTCGGCTACGCGTTGCCGTTCCTGGTGCTGGCCGCCGTCGACCTCCGGCCGTTCACCCACGGCACCGTGCAGCCGGCCGTCGTGCTTGATCCCTGGCTGCTCGTGCTCATGCTCGGCGGCTTCGTCCTGGTGATCTGCGCGGGGGGCTGGCTTGCCCTGGCGCTGGCGCGACGCACCGACGCACACTCACTCCGTACCATCGAGGAAGGATGACGATATGAACGCTGGCACCGCCACTGGCTTCGCGGCAACCCACGTCGCCGCGCAGGGGACAGAACCGCACGTCCTCTGCGTCGACCTGGTGCGCATCTTCACCGCGCAGGGCGTCGAAGTCCAGGCCCTGCAGGGGCTGAACCTGCGGGTGGACGAGGGAGAGCTCGTGGCGTTGGTCGGCGCCTCGGGCTCCGGCAAGTCGACGCTGATGACCATTCTCTCGGGTCTCGACACCCCCACCGCCGGCACGGCGCGGGTCGCCGGGCATGACCTGTTGTCGATGAAACGCGCCGAGCGGGTGTCGTTCCAGCGGCACAGCGTGGGATTCGTCTGGCAGCAGACCACTCGGAACCTTCTCCCTTACCTGACCGGGTCCGAGAATATCGCGCTGGCGCTGTCGGTCGGCCGCACCGTGCCGCGCTCCGGCCGTCGGGCGGCGTCGACCGAACTGCTCGAGCTTCTGGAGGTCGGCGCCTGCGCCGACCGGCGGCCTGGCGAGATGTCAGGGGGCCAGCAGCAGCGGGTCGCCATCGCGGTGGCCATCGCGAACTCGCCGCGGGTTCTGCTCGCCGACGAACCGACCGGCGAGCTGGACGAGGCCACCAGCGCTGAGGTGCTCGGCGCCATGGAGTCCGTGAACCGGGAGCGTGGAGTGACCATCCTCATCGTCACCCACGACCCCGCGGTGTCGGAGCACGTGCGGCGCACGGTGCAGATCCGTGACGGCCGCACGTCCACCGAGCTGCTGCGCAGCACCCGGCTCGACGAGCATGGTCGGGAGCACAACATCGCCGAGGAGTTCGCCGTTCTCGACCGGGCCGGCCGGTTGCAGCTGCCGCAGGACTTCACCACCAGCCTGAGGTTGCGCGACCGGGTGCGCCTGTCGCTCGAACCCGACCACGTCGGGGTGTGGCCGGGGCAGCGATCCGCAGACCGGGCCGCCACGATCGAGGCGGACGCAGCTCCGCTCGTGGACACAGATCCGAACGCTGAGGAGCGCTCATGAGACTGGCCGATCCCTGGTCCACGACCGACCTGACCGATGCCGCCGTCGTGCGAGCAGCATCAGTCAGCCGGGTTTTTCGTACCCCGGCCGGCGACGTGCACGCGGTCACCGACGTGAGCCTCGAGGTCGCTGCGGGCGAGCTGCTGGTGGTGCGCGGGCGGAGCGGCTCGGGCAAGACCACGCTGCTCAACATCTTGGGTGGCCTCGACCGGCCCGACGGCGGACAGGTGTGGCTCGGCGACACTGAGCTCACCGCGATGGATGAGCACGCACTGGTCGAGGTGCGTCGCAAGCGCCTCGGCTATGTGTTCCAGACGTTCGGGCTCATCCCGGTGCTGTCCGCGGCCGAGAACGTCGAGGTCCCGCTGCGGATCCAGGGAACGGATGCCGCCGAGCGCGATGCCCGCGTGTCCGCCATGCTTGAGCTGGTCGGGTTGGGCGAGCATGGCGCCCAGCGGCCGTACGAGCTCTCCGGCGGGCAGCAGCAGCGGGTCGGTCTGGCGCGGGCGCTGGTCGCCCGGCCGCGGATCCTGCTCGCCGACGAACCCACCGGCCAGCTCGACAGCGCTACCGCCGGCGCGGTGATGGACCTGATCGGCGACCTGGTGCGCTCGGAGGGTGTCGCCGCGATCGTGGCCACGCATGACCCGCTGCTCATGCGCCGCGCCGACCGGGTGCTCGAGCTGCACGACGGCCGCCTGCTCCCCGCCTGACCCCATCCTCGCTTCCCGCCGAAACCGCATTTGTTGGGGTTATGCGGGCCTGATAACCCCAACGAGTGCGTTCTCGGCGAGCGGGGGAAAGCACGAGAAGCCCCGACCTGTGACGGTCAGGGCTTCTCGAAGCGGATGCCGCGGGTGCGGCAGGGTGCGGCAGGGTGCGGGTTACGCCAGGCGGGCCTGCAGGTTCTCGGCGAGCGCTGCGAGGAACTCCTCGGTGGTGAGGTAGCCCTGCTCCGGACCCACCAGGAGGGCGAGGTCCTTGGTCATCTTGCCGCTCTCGACGGTCTTGATGACGACGTCTTCGAGGGTGTGGGAGAACTCGATCAGGGCCTGGTTGTTGTCCAGCTTGCCGCGGTGGGCGAGGCCACGGGTCCAGGCGTAGATCGAGGCGATCGGGTTCGTCGAGGTCGGCTTGCCCTGCTGGTGCTGGCGGTAGTGGCGGGTCACGGTGCCGTGGGCGGCCTCCGCTTCGACGACCTTGCCGTCAGGCGTGGCCAGGACGGAGGTCATCAGGCCCAGCGAGCCGAAGCCCTGCGCCACGGTGTCCGACTGCACGTCGCCGTCGTAGTTCTTGCAGGCCCAGACGTAGCCGCCCTCCCACTTCATGGCGGATGCCACCATGTCGTCGATCAGGCGGTGCTCGTAGGTCAGCCCGGCTTCGTCGAAGGCGGCCTTGAACTCGGCGTCGAAGACTTCCTGGAACAGGTCCTTGAACCGGCCGTCGTAGGCCTTGAGGATGGTGTTCTTGGTGGACAGGTAGACCGGGTAGTTGCGGTCAAGGCCGTAGTTGAGCGACGCGCGGGCGAAGTCGCGGATCGACTCGTCGAGGTTGTACATGCCCATGGCGACGCCGCTTCCTGGCGACTGGAACACCTCGAACGACTGTGCCTCGCCGCCGTCCTTCGGGGTGAACGTCATGGTGAGGGTGCCCTCGCCCTCGAAGCGGAAGTCGGTGGCGCGGTATTGGTCGCCGAAAGCGTGACGGCCGATGATGATCGGCTTGTTCCAGCCGGGGACCAGGCGCGGGATGTTCGAGATGATGATCGGCTCACGGAAGATGGTGCCGCCGAGGATGTTGCGGATGGTGCCGTTCGGCGAACGCCACATCTTCTTCAGGCCGAACTCCTCGACCCGCGCCTCGTCGGGCGTGATGGTGGCGCACTTCACGCCGACGCCGTGCTTCTGGATCGCGTGCGCCGCGTCGATCGTGATCTGGTCATCCGTCTCATCGCGCTTCTGGATCGAGAGGTCGTAATACTCGAGGTTCACGTCGAGGTACGGGTTGATCAGCGTGTCCTTGATGGCCTGCCAGATGATGCGCGTCATCTCGTCGCCGTCGAGCTCGACGACTGTACCTTCAACCTTGATCTTCGACAATGCGTTCTCCTCAGAAAGTCGGGGGGCCGAACGGCCATCGACAATCTTACCCGAGGCCGGCAAGTATCTCGACATCGAGACACTTTCGGGCCAGGCGGGTCCGCACAAAGCCCGACTACCAACGGGCCCGGTGGCACGTTAGCCTGTTCCCATGGGTGACCTGAGACTGGAAGAACTATCCGCCGGCAATATCGCTGCCGCCAACAGCTTGAGCCTGAAGCCCGGCCAGGAGCAGTTCATCGCGCCGGTCACGTATTCCGTGGCCGCCGCCACGATCAATCCCGCCACCTCCTGGCAGCGCGTCGTGCTGCTCGACGACCGGGTGGTCGGTTTCATCCACGGCAACTTCGACCCCGACTCCCCGCAGGAAGAACTGCGGGCCTGCATCTGGCGCATCAACGTCGACGCCGAGGTGCAGGGCAAGGGCGTGGGCAGCTTCGCCGCGCACGCACTCGCCGAGGAAGCCAAGAAGCGTGGGTTCGACCGCATCACGGTGATCTGGGAACCGGGCGAAGAAGGCCCAGAGGCGTTCTTCCACCGCATCGGGTTCACCGACGTGGGCGAGACCCAGTACGGCGAGATCATCGGCGCGCTGGAGCTGTAGCGACGGCCAGGGAGGTCCAGTCCATGTCCCTGTCGCGGGAGCGTTCCTTCGTCGAGGACGTGCTCGACATCGTGGCGCAGATCCCGCCCGGACGGGTGATGACCTACGGCGACGTCGCGGCCGTGCTCGGCTCCCGCGGCGCGCGCGTGGTCGGGCAGGTGATGTCCCGCTACGGGACTGATGTGCCCTGGTGGCGCGTCATCCGCGCCGGCGGACACCCTCCGGTCTGCCACGAGGAGCGCGCCCTGGCGCACTATCGCGCCGAGGACACCCCGCTCACCGGGTCGGCGACAACGGATGACTACCGCGTCGACTACGCATCCGCTCGCTGGTCACCGGGGTAGACCCGCCCACGTCGGCGCACCCTAAACCGCGTGGCGTCGCCGACCCGCGTGGTGCTACCCACCCGCGCGGTGCTACGGACCCGCGCGGTGCTACCGACCCGCACGGTGCCCGCGAAACCTCGTGGCGCCCCCGAAACGGCGTGGCGCGACGGCCTTGGCGGTGGCGCCACGCCATTTCGGGCGCGCCGAGCGCGCGTACGGCCGCCCCGCACCGTGCCGCCCGTGTGAGTGGACGGGGAGCCGGCTACTCCGGCTCCCCGATGATCGCGGCGAGACGTTGCAGGGCCGGCAGACTGGCCTGGATGTGGGCTTGCTCACCCGGTGAGAGTCGAGCGGTCGCCGCCGAGAGTGCGCCGGCCCAGGCCGCCTCGAGCAGGGTCTTGATTCGCAGGCTTTCCGCTGTCGGATGCAGCGTGACGTATCGCCTATCGGAGGTTTCCCGGGTCCGGGTGACGAGGTCGAGTGCGACGAGTTCGCGGAGTTGGGCGCTGACGTTGCTGAGCTGCCGGCCGAGCCGGGACGCCAGGTCGGCGACCGTGATGCCGGGGTGGTTCTCGATCACGCGCAGGATCTCCAGCAGCCCGTTCGACAGCGGCCGGACACCGGTGCCCTCCAGGGACTTCCGCCGCACGTCGGAGGCGATGTCCAGGAGCGCGACAGCGAGGGTCCGGTGGTCCAGCGGCGTCGCATCCGCTTCGGGCGCGGCCGGGTCGGGCGCAGAACTGTCCATGCCACCAACATAGGGCTCCCGCCCTGGCCCTTCGCGCCGAACCTGCACTTGTTGGGGTTATGCGGCCCGCATAACCCCAACAAGTGCGTTCTCGCGTGCCTGGCGACGGATGCTTACACCAGCGAATCCCGCCAGGCCGCGTGCAGCTGCGCAAACCGCCCGGTGCCGGAGATGAGCGCCTCGGGGGTGCCGTCCTCGACGATCACCCCGTGCTCCATCACCAGCACCCGGTCGGCGATCGCCACCGTCGACAACCGGTGCGCGATGATCACCGCGGTGCGGTCGGAGAGCAGCGTCTGTAGCCCCTCCTGCACCAGGCGTTCGCTCGGGATGTCGAGCGAGGAGGTCGCCTCGTCGAGGATCAGCACCGCGGGGTTCGCCAGGAACGCCCGGGCAAACGAGATCAACTGGCGCTGCCCAGCGGACACCCGCCCGCCCCGCTTGTTCACGTCGGTGTCATACCCGTTCGGCAGGCCCTCGATGAACTCGTGCGCCCCGACGGCACGCGCCGCCGCGACAATCTCGTCGAAGCCGGCATCCGGTTTTCCGATGGCGATGTTGTCGGCCACCGAACCGCTGAACAGGTACGCCTCCTGGGTCACCATGACGATCGCCCGGCGGAGGTCCTTGGGGTGCAGGTCGCGCAGGTCGATGCCGTCGAGCAGCACCCGGCCGTCCGACGGGTCGTAGAACCGGGAGATGAGCTTGGCGAGCGTCGACTTGCCGGCCCCGGTGGATCCGACCAGGGCGATGGTCTGCCCCGCGGGGATCTCCAGGTCGAAATGCGGCAGGATGACGCGGTCGGCCCGGTAGGCGAACTGCACATTCACAAACCGCACCTGCCCGCTGGCCTCCCAGAGATCCACCGGCTTCAGCGGATCCGGCACCCCCGGGCGCTCCTCGAGCACGCCGGAGATCTTCTCCAGCGCCGCCGCCGCCGACTGGTAGGAGTTGTAGAACATCGCCATCTCCTCCATCGGGTCGAAGAAGCGCCGGGTGTACAGCAGCGTCGCCAGCAGCGCACCGATCGCGAGCTGGCCGTCGACCACCCGGAACCCGCCGACCAGCAGCACCAGCGCCACCGTCACATTGCCGATCAGCACCAGCCCGGGGTCGAAGATCCCGAACAGCTGGATCACCCGGCCGTTGACGTCGCGGTAGTCCTCCACCAGTGCGCCGAACTGCTTCTCGTTGCGTTTCTCCTTGCGGAACGCCTTCACCGCGCGGATGCCGGTCATGGTCTCCACGAAATGCACGATCAGCTTCGCCGATGCCACCCGCGACTGGCGGAACAGCTTCTGCGAGCGCACCTGGAACCAGCGGGTGAGGATGGCCAGCGGCACCAGGGAGCCGAACAGCACCAGGCCGCTCACGCCGTCGATCGCGAACAATGCGACGGCCGTGAACACCATGTACAGCAAGCCCTGCACCAGCTGGTTGATGCCCGAATCGAGCAACTCCCGGATGGAATCCAGATCGCTGGTCTGGCGCGAGATGATCCGGCCGGAGGTGTAGGACTCATGGAATTCGAGGCTCAGCTTCTGGGTGTGCAGGAAGACGCGCTTTCGCAGGTCGATCAGCACGGCCTGGCTGATCCGCGCGGAGAGCACCGTGTACCAGGCGATCAGGAGCGCGCCGATCACCCCGGTGACGAGGTAGATGCCCCCGGTGGCGAACAGCGGAACCCAGTCCTGCGCCACCAGCGCCGGGAGCCCCTTGTCGATGCCGAACGCGATCAACGCCGGGCCGGCCACCTGCGCGGCGGTCGAGACCACCACGACCAGCATCGCCAGGACCACCCGCCATTTGAGCGGCGCGAGCAGGGACCCGAGCAGGCGCAGCGAGCGCTTGCGGATCTGGCTGCTTTCATCCTTGGTGAAGTCGTGTCGTTCCTCACCCTGTACACCGGTCACAGTCACAGCGAGTCCTCCTTTCGCATCGACTCTCGTCGCTCTTCGTCTTCCAGGCTGGAGATGACGAACTTGTAGTGCTCGTTGCTGGCGAGCAGGTCGGAGTGCCGCCCGACCGCGGTGACCCGGCCGTCCTGCAGCAGCGCCACCCGGTCGGCCAGCATCACGGTCGACGGCCGGTGGGCCACGATCAGCGCGGTGGTCTTGGCCAGGATCTTCCGCAGCGCCGCCTCAACCAGTGCCTCGGTGTCCACGTCGAGGGCCGACAGCGGGTCGTCCAGCACCAGCACCGCCGGGTCTGCCGCGACCGCCCGCGCCAGCGCGAGCCGTTGCCGCTGCCCGCCGGAAAGACTCATGCCCTCCTCGCCGACCATGGTGTCCACACCCTCGGGAAGGTCGTAGACGAAACCTGCCTGGGCGATCGACAGCGCCTCGGTGAGCGCGGCATCCGCTTCGGCCGATGGCTCGGCGAACTCGGGCCGTCCCAGCAGCACATTGTCGCGAACCGATGCCGAGAACAGCGTCGCGTCTTCGAACGCCATCGCGAGATGGCTGCGCAACTCCTCGCGGCCGAGGTCGCGCACGTCGACACCGTCGAGCTTCACCGCTCCGTCGGTGACGTCGTACAGCCGGGTGGTCAGCGCGGTGAGCGTTGACTTGCCGGACCCGGTGAGCCCGACCAGTGCCATGGTCTCCCCCGGTTCGAGCTCGAGGGTCACGCCGTCAAGCAGGTCGGGGAACCGCTCGGGTGAGTCGTGGTAGCGGAAGTGCACGTTCTCAAAGGTGAGCCGGCCCTGCGGCTGGTCGATGGTGAGCGGATGCTCCGGGTCGACGATCGTGTTCGGCGCGTCGAGGATGTCGAAGAACCGGTCGGTCGCGGTGCGGGTGTCGAACGTCATCGAGAGCAGGAAGCCGATCGATTCCACCGGGAACCGCAGCACCGTCGCCGTCGCGAAGAACGCGACCAGCTCGCCGACGGTCAACTGCCCCTGCCCGGCCAGCCACACCCCGGCCATCAGGCAGAGCGCGAACGCGACGTCGGGCACCAGCAGCAGCCAGAGCCAGATGCCGGCGATGGCGCGGGCCTTCTCGATCTCGGTGCCGCGGAGGTCTTCGGCCTGCGACTCGAAATTCTTCAGCGCGTACTTGCCGCGCCCGAAGGCCTTCAACACGCGGATGCCGTGTACCGACTCCTCGACGGCGGTCGCGAGGTCGCCGGCCTGGTCCTGGCTGCGCCGGGCGATGACCGAGTACTTCTCCTCGAACACGTAGCCGTAGATCCAGATCGGGATCGAGCAGACCAGGAAGATGAGGCCGAGGATCCAGTTCATCGAGACCAGGATCACGAAGCCGATCGCGATGGTGAGGAAGTTCACCACCAGGAGCACGATCCCGAACGAGATCCAGCGACGGATCAGGTTGAGGTCGCTGACGGCACGGGAGAGCAGCTGGCCACTCGGCCAGCGGTCGTGGAAGTTCACCGGGAGGTCCTGCAGGCGGGCGTACAGTGCGTTGCGCAGCCGCGCCTCGACGTGGGTGCCGGGGGTGAGCACGAACCAGCGCCGCAGCGCGATCATGATCGCCTCGACCACGCCGAGCGCAATCACGACGACCACCGCGGGCCAGATCTGGCGGGGGTCCCCTTCAGAGAGGGGCCCGTCGACCAGCACCTGGAGCACCTGCGGGATCGCCAGGGCGACCAGGCCGGCGAGCAGCGCCGCGAGCATGCCGAGGTAGATGCGCGGCATCGCCGGTTTGGCGTACGGGTACAACCGCAGCAGGGTGCGGAACGTATTCGGGCGGGCCGGCTGGTGCGCCGTTGCGTCCGGTTGTGGGGGATGTTGCTGCTCGGTGAGCGCGGTCATGTGTCCAGTCCTGAAAATGAGGTGTCGATCAAACGGGGGCGTCGTCGAACGCGGCATGACGGCATCCGTTGAAGGAGTGAGTATGGGAAGCGGGAGCGGGTCCCGTGCACAGTTCAGTTGACGGCCGTGCGGCCGAGGCGGTGCAGCCGGGGCTGCGGAGGCGATTCGCTAGGCGAGGAACCGGCTGCTGTTGCCGAGCGGGGCGGCGAGGGCAGAGGCAGCGCCATTGATCGCAATCGCGGGGATTGTGAGCTGTGCTGTCTGTGTCATGTCGGCCTCCTGAGCGCGGTGAATATCGTCTTGTGCCCCCCGGGTCAGGCAGCCTTACAGCTTACGGCCCGGCACCACTCCCACGCAAGAACTTCTTTCGGCTATTCTCCGCGAACCTGCACTTGTTGGGGTTATCCGAGCCTCATAACCCCAACAAGTGCGTTTTCGCGATCAGCGGATGCGAACGCTCAGGCAGGTCACGCAACCCTCGAGCTTTTCGAACTCGGAGATGTCGGTGGCGATCACCCGGTAGCCGAGGCTTTCAAGCAGCGCGGAGGTCCGCGGCGCTGCCGCAGACATCAGCAGGGTGCGCTCGTCGAGGACGACGACGGCGGTACCCTCCTGCTCGGGCACGGCCAGGAATTTGGGGAACAGGCGGGGGTTGTCAACCAGCGGCGGGTAGCCGATGACGGTCCCGTCCGGCAGCGCGGTGACTGCGGTCTTCAGGTGCAGCACCTTGGTGACGGGCACCGGCACGACCGTGTACCCGAGCGGGCCGACGATCATTGCGAGCTGCTCGGCGCCGGCGGCATTGGTGCGGAGGCTCTGGCCCACGTACACGGTGCGTCCGACCTTGAGCACGTCGCCGCCGTCCAGGGTCGCGGGCAACTCGAGGTGTTCCACGCGGAGGCCGAGCTCCCGCACGGCCGCCTCCGCGGCCTCGGTCTCCCCGCGGCGGCTCTCCGCGCCCGGGCTGGTGATCACCGCGACGTCGCCGAACATCACCACGGCGTCCTCGACGAACACCGAGTCGGCGTGCTCGGGAAGTGGCGCCACTTCGACGATGTTCCAGCCCTCCGCCGCGAGTTCGGCCACATAGTCCGCCCACTGCTCGCCCGCGTATGCCACGTCAATCGTGGTGCGTTCGATGTGGGTGAGCAGTCCCTCGGCGAGGTTGGCAGCCGGCTGGCGGACGAGGGCGATCTTGCGGGGTTCGGCGGCGTTGTCCATCACCCCAGCCTACGTTCGGTTGCACCCCGAGTCGCTCGCACGCCGCGCCCGCTCACACCCGCGCCCCCGCCCGCGCCGACTATCGCACCCCCGCTCTCGCGCTCCTGCTTGCCCGCGCTCCCGCTTGCCCGCACGCCCGCACGCCCGCACGCCCGCTCTCGCGCCCGCTCTCGCGCCCGCTCTCGCGCCCGCTCTCGCGCCCGCTCTCGCGCCCGCTCTCGCGCTCGCGCTCTCGCTCTCGCTCTCGCGCTCTCGCGCTGCGGAATCGTCCACACGCGGTGGGCCTGCCCTACGCGCGTGGAGGAAACCGCAGCGCGTGCAGAAAACCGCAGCGCGACGGAACCACAGTGTGCGCACGAACCGCGGCCCGAAGTAACCAGCGTGGGCATGAATTACAGTGCAGACGAATTACGTGCGCACGACCGCAGGGCGCACGAATCACACTGCCCACGAGCCGCGCGCCAACGAGCCGCGCGCGCACGAGCGGCGCGCGGCCGTTTAGACGGCGGCGTCGAGCCGCCCTGACGCGAGGCGCTCCGCGGCCGCGAGGGTCGTGATCGATTGCTCGTGGGCATCCGTGAAAATCGTGGATAGGGTATCGCCGATCGCGTCGACCCGCGCCGCGATCGCGGTCGGGTCGGCGTTCGGCTCTGACGCCATCGACAGGTAGATCACACCGCCGGCATTGACCACGAAGTCGGGCGCCCAGAGAATGCCGCGCGCGGCCAGCTGGTCGGCGCCGGACGGGTCCGCGAGCTGGTTGTTAGCTGCCCCGACGACGCCGAGCACGTTGAGCTCGCTGATCACCCGGCCGGTGAGCACCCCACCGAGGCCGCACGGCACGAACAGGTCTGCTTCGAGCCGGACGGCGTCATCGACGCCGACCCAGGCGGCGCCGAGTTCGTCGGCCAGCTGGCGCTTGGCCGGGTTGACGTCGGCGACGCTGAGGGTGGCGCCGGCCCTGGCGAGCGCGGTGGCCAGTCGTCCGCCGACCTGGCCGAGGCCGGAGATGACGATGTGTCGCCCCGCGACCTCACGGCTGCCGAAGATGACGTCGAGGGTGGCAAGAATGCTCGCGTAGACGCCGGCCGCTGTCGCGTCGGCGGGTTCCCCCACGCCACCCTGGTCCGCGGGCAGGCCGCAGACATGGGCGGTGCGTTCGGCGACGATGGCCATCAGCTCGGCGCTGGTGCCGACATCCTCCGCGGTCATGTAAGCGCCGCCCAGGCTTTCGATCGCATCGCCGAGGTCCAGCATTGCGTCGCGTTTCTGCTCGTCGGTGAGCACGGTTCCCATCGGCAGGTGGATCACCGACTTGCCGCCGCCGCGGGTCAGGCCGGCCGCCGCATTCTTGAGCGTCATCGCGGCCGAGAGCCGGAGGGCGTCGGCTACCGCATCAGTCCAGCTCTGGTACTGCCAGACGCGGGCTCCGCCGAGCGCCTGGCCGAGGCGGGTCGAGTGCACGGCGACGGTGATGGTCAGTCGGGAACGGGTTCCGGTGGTGATGAGCACCCGTTCGTGGGTGAAGGGCAGTGAAGCGAGCGCATCCAGCGACGGTGATGGTTGCGTAATGGTCATCGGGACTTCTCCTTGGGCGGGCCTTGTGGGCAGGTGTGTTGGCGCGCATTTTGTGATGCGCCGTCATCCTCAGACTAGCCGCGCCCGGCCGCTGCGTCAGGATTTACCGAAACCGGCCGACAGGGTGACCGCTTCGCCGGTGGCTCATTCAGGACCAACCCGGCCCCGCGGCATCCGTTGCCCCGGAAACACGCGGAACCGCAGGCAACCCGCGCGCACCACCGCCGACGCTCAGGAGTCGGCCCGGGCGCCGGCCGGCCGGCGCCGCAGCACCCGCGTTCTAGTGGAAGAAGTGCCGCTCGCCGGTGAAGTACATGGTCACGCCGGCCGCGGTTGCGGCGGCGATGACCTCCTCGTCGCGCACCGAGCCGCCCGGCTGCACCACCGCGCGCACCCCGGCGTCGAGCAGCACCTGCAGCCCGTCGGCGAAGGGGAAGAAAGCGTCGGAGGCCGCGACCGATCCGGCCGCCCGCTCCCCCGCCCGGTCCACGGCGAGGTGGCACGAGTCGACCCGGTTGACCTGTCCCATTCCCACCCCGACGGATGCCCCGTCCTGTGCGAGCAGGATCGCGTTCGACTTCACCGCGCGGCACGCCTTCCAGGCGAACTCGAGGTCCGCGCGGGTGGCGGCGTCGACCTCGGCGCCGCTGGCGAGCGTCCAGCCCTCTGAGCTGAACCCGGCAAAGGTGTCGGGCTCCTGCACCAGCAGGCCGCCGGAGATCTGGCGCAGCTCCAGGTCGGAACGGCGGTACTCGGCCGGAAGCTGCAGCAGCCGGATGTTCTTCTTCTTGCTCAGCAGTTCGAACGCGTCAGCGTCAAAGCCCGGCGCCACCAGCACCTCGGTGAAGATGCCGCTGATGGTTTCAGCCATCGCCAGGGTGACCACCCGGTTCGCGGCAATCACGCCGCCGAATGCGGAGACCGGGTCGCACTCGTGGGCGCGACGGTGGGCAGAGGCGATCGGGTCCGGCGCGTTCGCCGCGGCGACGGCGATCCCGCACGGGTTGGCGTGCTTGATAATGGCAACCGCCGGCTCGGTGAAGTCGAACGCGGCGCGCACCGCGGCATCCGCGTCGACGTAGTTGTTGTACGACATCTCCTTGCCGTGCAGCTGGGCGGCCTGGGCGATGCCCTGGCCGCCGTCGCCGAGGTAGAGCGCGGCGGCCTGGTGCGAGTTCTCGCCGTAGCGCAGCACCACTGCGCGGGAGGCCTCGACCACCAGGGTGTCGGGGAAAGCCATCGCACCGTCGGGTGCGTCGAACGAGGAACCGAGCACGGCATCGAACTGTTCGATGATGTCTTCACCGAGTGATTCGGTGTCGTCCTGCCATTGGTCGTAGACGTTCTCGGTGAACCACGCGGAGACGCTGAGGTCGTAGCCGGCCGTGTGCTCGAAGGCGAGCGAGGCGAATTTCTGGCGGAGCCTGAGCGACGTGCCGCCTGCCTCGACGGCCGTGATGAGCTCCGGGTAATCCGACGGGTCGACCACGATGGCGACGTTGGCGTGGTTCTTCGCCGACGCGCGCACCAGGGTGGGTCCGCCAATGTCGATCTGCTCGATCACCTCGGCCGGTGCCGCGCCCGAATCGACCGTCTCAACGAACGGGTAGAGGTTCACCACCACGAGCTCGAACGCGGCGATGCCGAGTTCCCGCAGCTGCTGCTCGTGCGTTTCGAGGCGCAGGTCGGCGAGGATCCCGGCATGCACGGCGGGGTGCAGGGTCTTCACCCGCCCGTCGAGCGACTCCGGGAACCCGGTGACGCTGGCGACATCCGTCACCTCGAACCCGGCAGAGCGGATGCTTGCCGCCGTCGACCCGGTCGACACGATTTCCACTCCGGCCGCGCTCAACGCCGCGGCCAGTTCGGTGAGGCCGGTCTTGTCGCTCACCGAGATGAGAGCGCGCTTGACGGCGATGACATCGCGGTCGCGGTGCTGGCCGCTGGAGGCTGGGGTGGTGTGGCCGCTCATGCGTTCGAGTGCTCCTTGAGGTTGACGTGTCCGTTGGCGATGTCGAGCACGGCCTGCACCAGCAGGCGTCGCTCGACGGTCTTGATGCGGTCGTGCAGCGAGGATTCGGTGTCGCCGGGCAGGACAGGCACTCGTTCCTGCGCGATGATCGGCCCGGCGTCGACTCCCTCGTCCACGACGATGATGCTGGCACCGCTCTCGGTCACACCGGCGGCGAGCGCGTCACGCACACCGTGCGCACCGGGGAACTCGGGTAGGTAGGCCGGATGCGTGTTGATCAGGTGCGGGGACAGTGCGGCGACCACGCGCGGGGGCAGGAGTCGCATCAGGCCGCTGAGGATGACCAGGTCGGGCTGCCACTGCTGGATCTGCCCGAGCAACTCGTCGCCCCAGGCTTCCCGGTCGGCGTGGGAGGAGTAGGCGACGGTGAAGGTCGGGATTCCGAACTCCTCGCCGAGCTCGAGGCCGTCGGCGTCCCGGTCGGCGCCGATGGCGACCACCCGAGCCGGGAACTCGGCGTCCTCGGACGCTTCAAGGAGGGCCCGGAGATTGGATCCCCCGCCGGAGATGAGAACAACCAGTGACAGCACCCATTGAGCTTATCGTCCGCGGCTGTGCCCCGAGGCGGGGCCCTCGGTCCGCTGCCGGTCGCTCAACGGTTCACGCTGCGGCTTCCGCCTCACGCTGAGGTTCCTGCCTCATGCTGCGCTTGCCGCCTCACGCTGCGTTTTCTGCCTCGCGCTGCGGGCCCGCCATCCGCGTGTGGCTATTTCCGCAGCGCGACGGAGAAGCCGCCGCCCAGCGCTGCCGTTTCTGCCACGCGCTGCCGTTTCTGCCTCACGCTGCGGCTTCCGCATCCGCTTCACGCTGCGGTTTCTACCACGCGCTGACGATTCCGCCTCACGCTGCGGGCCTGCCATGCGCGCGTGGCGATTTCCGCAGCGCGACGGGCGTCAGCGCTGGTCGCGCCGATACCCGGCCAGCATCCCGACGCAGGCCGCGATCCCGATCTCCACGAAGGCCAGCGCTCCGACCAGCAGCGGGTTCGGCCCCACATCGGCGAGGCGGCCCGGCCCCATCGCGCCGGCCGACCACCAGGCGAGCAGCCCGAGCAGCACCCCGGCCACCACGCCCATACCCAGTCCGGTAGCCAGCTGCAGGCGAAGGCTGGGCTGCGGGATGCCGGGGCGGTGCATCCGCTGCCTGATCACGACGGCGCAGGCGAACCCCACCACGACCGGCACGATCAGGCCGAGAAAGCCGATCGCGAGGGAGCCGTGGGGCAGGGCGCCGAAAATGGGCAGACCGGGCACCGGGCCGAGCACGGTGCCGACCGGCGACACGCTGGTGCCGACACCCACCGCGATACCGGGCCCGACGAACCAGGACGCCGCCCAGATCACCAGGTTCGGAATCAGCGCCAACTGGGCCAGCGTGAGCGTGATCCCGCCCATCACCCCGGCCTGCAGGGCCTCATAGAGCCCGATGATGGTGGCGTAGTTGGCGAGGATTATCACCGCGACGGCGATTCCAGACGCGGCCATCACCCCGGCGACGGCGGCGGTGCCACCGCGGAGCGCCCCGGCCACGCCGGCGCGCTGGTCCGCCGGCAGGGCCAAATAGCGGCGACGGATGCCCCGGGTCACCGGGTCGAGTCGGTCACCGGCGCCGGGCCCGCTGCCTGATGCGCGGGCGGAGCCGATTCCAGTCCCGACGGCTGAACCGAAGCCGGGGCCGGCACCCGACCCGCTTCCGGCGGACTCCGGCGTGCGGGCGGCGCGGCGGACCCCTGCGACGACGGCGCCGATCACCACTCCGACCGCGAAGATGCCGGTCGGCAACAGCACGCCCTGCGCGTGGGCGGGGCGCACCACGGCGTCGCCGGCGGAGAAAGTGAGCAGGGTGGCGAGCACCCCGTAGGTGGCGACACCGGCCACCATCCCCACGATCGGGTGCGGCGTCTCCGAGGCGCGGGCGCCGGTGCGCACCCCCAGCAGCACGGCCAGCAGGGCGAATCCGAGCAGCGCGGTGGTGATCCAGAAGGGCGCCTCGGCGCCCGGCAGCCCGAGGGCGGCCACGGTGGCCGGGTCCAGCTGCACCAGCAGGTCGACGCCGTTGCCGAGCAGCCAGACGTCCACGGCGGCGCGCCAGGAGACGAACCAGTCGATCGCCAGCCCGAAGTGGGTTGCCCACAGGACAGTGAGCGGAACCAGGGCGATGCCCACCCCGATGGCGACGACGATAAGCGCCTCGAGCGCGGCAAGCAGGGCAGTCGTTATGCGGTTCATCGGCCTCTGAGCCTACCCGCCGAACCTCGGTTCGGCGGGACGCTGCACCGGCGCGGGCGCATCCCACTCGGCCGGCGCATCCCATTCGGCAGGCGCGGCCCGCCGCGTACGGACTCGATCGAGGCGGCGCCCTGCCGCCCGCCCGCTTGGACCGGGGCATCCGTGCTGGTCTCACAAACCGGCACTTGCGGAATGGAGGACCAGCAGCTAAGTTCTCTGTAGTGGCCGCTACAGAGAAGTAGTAACGGGCATTTCTTTCAACGACGAGGGAGTAACGCATCGCATGAGCGTTGTCGAAGATCTACGCAGGCTGGAGCCTGAATTACGACTCGGCGAGGAGCAGGCCACGGCCGATCGCTCGCTGACCGCCGAGACCTGGCAGACCATGCAGGACCTCGGAATTCTCCGGGGACTGCAACCGAAGCGCTGGGGCGGCGGCGAGGTCTCGCTCCGCGAACAGCTCACCAACGTGTACGAGCTCGGGCGGATCGCCCCGGCCGCCGGCTGGGTGGCCGGCGTCGTCGGCTCGCACCCGTGGCAGATCGCCCTGTTCCCCGAAGAGGCGCAACACGATCTCTGGGGCGACAACCCGGCCGACATCAACTCGTCGTCCTACGCGCCGACCGGCAAGGTGGAGCGCGTCTCCGGCGGTTACCGGGTGAAGGGCCGCTGGTCGTTCTCGTCCGGCAGCGACCACTGCCAGGCCGTCATCCTCGGCGGCAACGCCGGCATGTTCGACCTCGGCGGCGGCCGCGAGATCCCGAACTACGGCTCCATCCTGCTCCTCAAGGACCAGTACACGATCGACGACAACTGGTTCACCGCCGGCCTGGCCGGAACCGGAAGCAAGGACATCCTGGTGGACGACGCATTCGTCCCCGAGCACCGCTTCCTCTCCCACCCGGCCTACGAGTACAACCCGACAAATCCGCCGCCCGGATTCGAGACGAATTCGTCGACGCTGTACGGCCTGCCCTGGGCGGTCATGTTCAACCTCGTGCTGGTGGCACCGGTGCTCGGGCTCTCCCGTCGTTTCCTCGATGAGTGGACGGCGGAGACCATCGGGCGTCGCTCCAACTGGGGCGGATTCCTCCGCGACGACGCCCTCATGCAGATGCACCTCTCCGACGCCGAATGGGTGCACGACGCCGCGGTGAAGAAGATGTTCGAGGCGATCGACACGATCACCCAGGCCGCCGAGGCGGGCGTCTACCTCGACCGCGGCGAGCGCGCTCGGCTCCGGTGGAACATCACCAAGAGCTGCCAGGAGGTTGGCCAGCAGGTCAACAAGCTGCTGCGCGTCTCCAGCGGACGTACCGCGTTCGTCGACCACCCGCTCCACAAACTCTTCCAGGACGTCACGGCCGCACTCGGCCACGCCTTCCTGGTTTCAGACGCCGTCGGCCAGTACTACGGCGCATCCCTGCTCAACTCGAAAGCACCGGAGGTAATGCTGTGATCCAGGAACTTAGTTATGTCGGCTTCGCGTCGCCCCGTCACAATGACTGGCGCGACTTCGGCACCAAGAAGCTCGGCTGCCAGATGATCGATGACGGAGCGGATGGCGCTGTCCGCCTCCGCGTCGATGACGTCAACTACCGCATCGCCATCCACCCGGCCGAGCAGGACGAGTTCCGCTACGCCGGCTGGGCACTGGCAAACGAGACCGACCTCGCCGCATTCGTCGAAGACCTGGAGCTCAAGGGCGTCACGGTCAACCAGGGCGACGCCGCCCTGGTGGCCGAGCGCGAAGTCGCCGACCTGGTCTGGATCGAAGACCCGTGGGGCAACCGGCACGAATTCGTCTGGGGAAAGCGCGCCAAGCCGAATTCCTTCCACGCCGGCCGCAAGATGGACGGCTTCGTCACCGGAACCCAGGGCCTCGGCCACATCGTGCTGCTGGTTCCCGACGTGGACGAGGGCAACAAGTTCTACGTCGACGTGCTCGGCTTCCGGCTCTCCGACCGCATCATCGGCGGTCCGTTCAACCTGCGTTTCTACCACATCAACGGCCGTCACCACTCGCTGGCGATCGGCAACACCCCCGGTTACACCGGGTTCAACCACCTCATGCTCGAGGTCAAGAACATGGACGACCTGGGATCGGGCATCGACCTGTTCGACGACGACGAGATCCTGCTCTCCCTCGGCCGCCACACCAACGACCTGATGATGTCCATCTATGTCGCGTCCCCCTCGAGCATGCAGATCGAGTACGGCTACGGCGGCCTGATCGTCGACGACCTGCACTGGACCAGCCGTACCTATGAGGACGCGAGCATCTGGGGTCACCACCGTTCGGAGGCGTACTTCACGAACCCTCCCGGAATCATGCGCGCGGTCGGCTCTGCGGAGTCGGCCGAGCCGGTCACGCTGCCGTGACGGCCACCGGTACGGCACCGCTGGCCACCGCAGTGAACGTCGACTCGGCCAACCCGGCCATCCGCGTCTCGGACGTGCCGGTCGGTGACGACATGGTCATGCGCGTCAACCAATCCGGCCAGCCGGGCCGGCCGGTCATCCTGATGCTCCACGGGTCGGGGCCCGGCGTGTCCGGGCGGTCCAACTGGGAGGCGCTGATGACCGGCCTCGCCGAGGAGTACCACTGCATCGCCCCGGACATCATCGGCTTCGGCGACTCCACCCACCCGGATCCGTCCCCGCAGGGCTTCGTCCCCAACATGACGCTCCGGATCGACAAGCTGATTCGGATGCTCGACGAGCTGGGCGTGGACTCCGTGACCCTGGTCGGTAATTCGATGGGCGGGATGTTCTCGCTCCGCCTGGCCCAGCTCATTCCCGACCGTCTCGAGCGGATGGTGCTGATGGGGTCCGGCGGGATGCCGGGCCTGGTGCCGCTGCCGGGGCTGGTGAAACTCGTCACGTTCTACGACGACCCGTCCGAGCAGAGCATGGAAGACCTGCTGATGCTGTTCGTCTCTGACAAGGAGGCGTTCGGCCCGAGCATCCGCGACATCGCCGGCGAACGGTACGCCGTCGCCGCGCGTGAGGATGTTCGCCGTTCCCACCTCGGCACCTTCGCACCGGGCGAGTTCTGGACGTTCCCGGAGGAGGTCCTGGCCGAGATCAGCCACCGAACCCTCGTCGTGCACGGTCGGGACGACGCCATCGTGTCGCCGGAGGGCAGCTACTACCTGGCCGCGAATCTGCCGAACGCGGACCTGTACGTGCTCAGCAACTGCGGCCACTGGACCCAGGTGGAGCAGGCCGAGCGATTCCGCACGATTCTCTCCGACTTCATGGAAGGACGTATTTAGCCATGACCGACGCCATGACCATACCGGCGACGGCGGCTCGCTCCGAAGCCGGCGTCGCGACGGGTTCGGAGCCGCGTACCGAGACGATCGCCGACCGCGCCCGTGCCTTGGCCCCGGCGCTGACCCTGGCCGATGCCGGCAGCAATTCCCTGCGCCGGCTCAGCGACGAATCCTGGCGCCTGGTCACCGACACCGGCATCCTGCGCGCCCTCCAGCCGCGGCGCTGGGGCGGCGGTGAGACCTCCGTGACGGAGTTCGCGGACGGCGTGGTCGAGATCGGCCGGGCGTCAGCGTCCGCCGGGTGGGTCAGCTCCGTCGTCGGGGTGCACCCCTGGCAGATCGCGCTGTTCCCGGCGGAAACCCAGGAGGAGGTGTGGGGCGCGAACCCGGCCCGCGCGATCGCCTCCTCGTACACGCCGACCGGGACCATAGAGAAGGCCCCCGGCGGGTATCGCGTCTCAGGGCGCTGGTCGTTCTCCTCCGGCATCGACCGGTGCGACGGCGTCATCCTCGGCTCCGTCGACGGTGAACGCAGCATCAACGGCGAGAGTTTCCCCGACTTCGTCTCAGCGATCCTGGACCGTGACCAGTACTCGATAACGGATGTCTGGCACACGTCCGGCTTGAAGGGCACCGGCAGCAACAACATCACCGTCGTCGACGCGTTCGTGCCCGCCCACCGGGTGCAGTCGCACCTTGACTACACGAAGGGCCTCGGCACCCCGCTGGCCGGCCAGGAACTGAACACGGCGGCGCTCTACCGCCTGCCGTGGGCGGTGCTGTTCAATTTGATCATCACCGCGGGCGCCCTCGGCACCGTGTACGGGTTCCTCGACCTGTGGACGGCGGAGACCGCGGGTCGGCGCACCAATTACGGCACGCTGTTGCGCGACGATGCCCTGGTGCAGGACCATCTGGCCGAGGCGACGTTCACGATCGACGGCGCCCGCCTGCGGATGCACCGGGCCGGAGCCGAGCTGCTCGAGATCGCCGAAGCCGGTGAGATCCCGAGCGAGGAGCTGCGCGCCTTCTACCGCTGGGACCTCGCCAAGAGCGCCCAGTCGGCCGTCGACGCGGTGTCGGACCTGATGCGCTCCGCCAGCGGCCGCACGGCCTTCACCGAGCACCCGCTGCACGGGAAATTCCAGGACGTGATGGCCGCGTCAGGCCATGCCTTCCTGGTCTCGGACGCGCTCGGCCGAGCGTTCGCCGGCCGCAAGCTCGGCAGCCTCAACGTGCCGGCGGTGCACCTGTGAGCATCCGTAACTCCCGGGTCGCGGTGGGCGACCTCTGCTTCGAGGTCAATGAAACCGGCGATCCGGCGCACGAGACGATCCTGTTCCTGCACGGCTCGGGGCCCGGAGCCACCGGGCGCTCGAATTGGGAGCGCATCCTCACCGACCTCGGGGACCGCTTCCACTGCGTCGCACCGGACATGATCGGATTCGGCGACTCCAGCCACCCGGTCGACCCGCCGCAGGGCATGTCCGCGTTCAACGACCTGCGGGCCGACGCGCTGCTCGGCCTGCTCGACGAGCTCGGGCTCGGCCGGGTGCACGTCGTCGGCAACTCGATGGGCGGCCAGCTGGCCCTGCTCATGACGCTGGCCGCACCCGAACGAATCGGCAAGCTGCTGCTGATGGGAAGTGGGGGCGCCCCAACGACCTCGGTCTCACCTGGCCTTGCCCACCTGCGCGAGTTCTACGCCGACCCCACCGCCGACAGTCTGCGCGGACTCCTCACGGAGTTCGTCGACGACCTGGAACCACTCACCGGAACCATTGACGCCGTCGTCGCCGACCGGATGACGTACGTCGTGCGGGATGACGTGGCCCGCTCGCACCGAGCGAGCTTCAATCCACACGCACCGCGCCGGGTGTTCACGGAGGCCGAACTCGCGACCATCCCCCACCCGACCCTGGTGGTGCATGGTCGTGAGGACCGGATCATCCCCCTGGAGGCGAGCTTCTACTTCGCCGACAACCTGCCCAACGCCAACCTGTTCGTGCTCGCACACTGCGGGCACTGGACCCAGATCGAGCACCGGGAGAAGTTCGAATCCCTGCTCGAACGATTCATCGCGGGCGTGCTGTGACCCGTATAAGAAGGAGTGCACTGTGAGTGAAACGCAATTCGACGCCGACTTCGATGTCATCGTCGTGGGTGCCGGTGCCGCCGGGTTGTCGGCCGCGCTGACCGCGATCGAAACCGACCCCGGCGCCCGCATCGCCGTGCTCGAGCGCGGGGCCCCCGACATCCGTGGTGGAAACACCCGATGGTCCGGCGCGTACCTGCGGCTGCAGGACACCACCACACCGGTCGCGAACCTCGTCGACTACGCCGTCGGAGCCTCCAAAGGCTACGCCAGCCGCGAGTATTACGAGTCGCTCGTGCGCGAGGTTCCCGAGGCGTTCGACTGGCTGCACGAGCAGGGTGTGGTGCTGAAGAACCTGCCCACGATATTCCTCACCCAGTCCGCGTCCCGGTACCAGCCGGTCGGCGGAGGCGTCAACATCGTCGAGCCGCTGTTCGAGCGGCTCGAGGCGACCGACGCCACGATCCTCTACGAGACGGCAGCGGAGACCCTGTTGACCGACACCCGAGGCACCGTGGTGGGGGTGCGGGTTCGCGACGAGAGTGGCACCCGCAACCTGCGTGCCGGTGCCGTCGTGCTCGCCTGCGGCGGATTCCAGGGCAATCGCGAGCTGATGGCCAAGTACGTTGGCCGGAACGCCTACCGGGTGCCCCCGATCTCGCGCGGCGGGGCGAACAACCGCGGCGACGGACTCCGGATGGCGCTCGAAGTGGGAGCCGCCACCGAGGGCCAGTTCGACCTCTTCCACGCCGAGCCCAAGGACCCGCGGAGCGACGTCGCCGAAGCGGTGGTGATGAGCTTCCCCTACGGGATCCTCATCAACACGGCCGGCGAACGGTTCATGGATGAGTCAGCGAAGACCGTCGACCTGACGTATGAGTCGGTGGCCCGGAACATCCTGCAGCAGGAGGACAGCATCGGATACGCGGTCTTCGACCAGCAGGTCAGGTCCGTGCCCGGCTACGAGCACGCCATCGGGACCGACGTCGATCCGATCCAGGCGGACTCGATCCTCGAACTCGAGGCACTGATAGGGCTGCCGCCCGGTTCGCTGGTTAGAACGGTCGCCGAGTTCAACGCCGCCTGCGACACCGACGCACCGTTCGACTGGAGCAGGCTCGACGGCGTGGCCTCGCGTCCGGCCGGGCAGCCCGCGAAATCGAACTGGGCACGGGCACTCACCGAGGGCCCGTTCTTCGCGTACCCGCAGATCTGCGCCAACGTGTTCACCTTCGGCGGCGTCAAGACCGACCTGGCGGCCCGAGTGGTCACCTCCGACGGCCACCCGATCTGCGGCCTGTACGGCGCCGGGGAAATGACCGGCCTGTACTACGAGGCATACGCCGGGTCCACCTCGGTGATGCGGTCGATCACCTTCGGCCGGATCGCCGGGCGCGAAGCGGCGCGACTGGCGCTGTCAGACGCGCGCGTGCCGACGGATGCGCTGCTGGGCGCGTAGCCGGCGCATCCGCTCATCCGGTCGGTCAGCGCCTGGCGGCGGACCGGATGAGCGCCCCCAGGGTGGAGACGCGGGGCAATACCGGGAGAAGGTTGGCCTGGCGTATCACCGCTTCGGCGTCTTCGGGCGCCAGTACGGCGCCCAACGCGGCATACTGCTTGCCGGCGCGCTGCCCTGCCGACATCGGCCGCTTCGGGTGGCCGAGCGCATGCCGGATCTCCCGGCTGAACACTCTCCCGCGGTAGTCGATCTCCACCCGTCCGGCGAATCGGTCAGCATCCGTCGTCACGAGGTCGGGGACCACCAGCACCCGCTCCCTCAGGTGGTGGATGTCGCTGCGGTCGAGCGCGGCGCTGCCGAACTGTGCCGGCCCCGCCGCCCGGTCGATCGCGGCCGCGGCCATCACCCAGGTGGGGCTGTACCGGGCGCTGTATGCGTCCCACGGCACCTCGACCTGCATGATCCCGGGGACGATCGGGTCGACGTGGACGGTGAGTGAGCGGATGCCGTCCGGTGCGAGGTCGTGGTCCGTCGCGAGGCCGATGACAGCCTCGACCGCGGCATGGCAGCTGCCGCAACAACAGTAGGGCTTCTGCACCAGCCCCCATTCGGTCTCGATGCCGTTGACATAGGTACCGCCGCTGCTGAGGCGTCCCGCCCCAGATATCACCGCGGCGGCCTGCGCTGCCGGCTCCCCGGCCCGGTCGCCACCGAACACCGCGAGCATGCCGTGGTCTCCGAGCAGCCAGTCCTCGCTTCCGGAGACCCCCGCCCTGGCCAGCTGGGCCGCCTGCACGCCGTTCCGCGCCGCAGCCCCGGCGTGTACGGCCTTGGTCGCGGTACCGAAGTTGACCCGCAGGCCGCCGGCGAGCGACGCGGCGATCGCGAGCGCGTGACCGGCCTGGCCGGTGGTGAGCCCCAGCATCCGGCTCGCCACCGCGGCTGCGCCGAGCGTCCCGACGCTGCTGGTGGCATGCCAGCCGCGGCGATAGTGTTCGTGCCCCAGGGCGAGGCTGGCCAGGTAGTCGACCTGGTAACCGACCAGGAACGCGTCGAGCAACCTCGCCCCGGACGCGCCGGTGTGCTCGGCGACCGGCCACGCCGTGGCCAGCAGCACGGCGCTGCAGTGCCCGTGCATGGGGTGCATGTAGTCGTCCCAGTCGAGGCTGTGGGTGGCGACCCCGGCGAGGAACGCGGCGTCGGCGAGGGCGAACCGGGCGGGCCCCGACCAGGTGCCCACGGCATCCGGATGCTCGCTCGGCAGCAGGATCGACCGGGAGAAGCTGCTCTGCTCCTCGTTCGCACCGGCGACGCCGACAGCGAGGGTGTCAGTGAGGGCGTCGAGCGCGAGCGACTGGGCGTGCATCGACCACGGCGCCGCGCCCGTGACCAGGTCGGCCAGCACCGATTCCGCGGACCCCATGCTCAGAACAGATCCCAGTAGCTCTCGCGGGCGCGCATCTCGTCGGCGGTCTCCTCGAGGATGACGGTGCCGTTCCGGACGACGTACACCCGGTCGCAGATGACGAGCGCCTGCTTGACGTTCTGCTCCAGGAGCAGGATCCCGAGTCCGCCGCGGTCGACCAGTGTGCGCAGGGTGCTGAAGATGTGCTCCACCACGCTGGGAGCGAGCCCGAGGGAGGGCTCATCGAGCAGTAACAGTCGCGGCCGCGCCATCAGGGCGATCCCGAGGCTCACCATGCGCTGTTGGCCACCGGAGAGGGTGCCGGCCTGCTGGCCGGACCTCTCGGCCAGCAGCGGGAACAGGTCCTCCACGAATGCCAGCTGTTCGTCCCGGTCGGACCCGGCGGGGGCGTTGGCCGCGCCGAGCAGCAGGTTGGCCCGGATCGACAGGTCGGGGAAGACGAACCGTTCGGAGGGGATGAGGGCGAGGCCGCGCGAGATGTTGTCCCGCACCGAGGCGCCGAACACCACGTCGCCGTCGATGGTGATGCGGCCGCCGAGGGCGGGCAGCAGGCCGTGCACGGTGCGGATGATGGTGGTCTTGCCGGCCCCGTTGTGCCCCATCAGCCCGACGATCTCACCGGTATTGAGGTGCAGGTCCACCCCGTGCACTACTTTCTTGCGACCGTAGCCGGCGGAGAGGTTGTCGAGGGTGAGCAGGTTATTGCGCGCCAAAGTAGGCCTCCGTCAGCCGGGCGGAACTCGTGAGTTCCTCCACTGTCCCCTCGGCGGTGATGACACCGAGTTCCATGAAATAAGCGTGGTCGGCGAGTTGCCTGACCACTTCCAGGTTGTGTTCGACCAGGCACACGGTGCGGCCCTGCGCCCGCACCGCGTCGATGATGCCGAGCATCACGTCGACCCACGCTCCATCGACCCCGGATGCCGGCTCGTCGAGTAAGAGGACATCGGCTTCGGTGGCGAGAGCCCGCGCCAGCGACACCAGTTTGGACTGCCCGTACGAGAGGGACTCCGCGGCGATGCCGGCCTGGTCGGCGAGCCCGACGAACGACAGCCATTCCATCGCCGCGTCGGCCGTGCGGTGGTCGCCCCGGGAGACCCTGCGGCCGGGGGCGAACAGGTCGACCAGCCGCTCGCCGTGCTGGTTCTGCACGCCCAGCATGACGTTCTCCAGGCAGCTGACCGCCGGAAACAGGCGCACGTCCTGGAAGGTGCGCACCAGGCCCTGCCTGGCGGCGAAATCCGCGCTCGTGCCCACCAGCTCCACACCGTTCAGCAGCACGCTGCCGGAGTCGGGCCGTACGAAGCCGGCCAGCGCGTTGAACGTCGTGGTCTTGCCCGCGCCGTTCGGCCCGACCAGGGCGGTGACGGTTCCCCGGCGCAGCTGCAGGTGCAGGTCCTTCACGGCGTGGATGCCGCCGTAGCTCTTGCTGATGCCGGTGGCCTCCAACGTGATGTCGTGATCGCTCCACACCCGTTCGGTGGGAACAACAGCGGCGCCGGCGCGGGGCGCAGTCGTCGCCGGCGAGGCAGCGGCGTCGAGGGGCACCGGAACCTTGCGGCGGCGTTCCCGGATCAAGCCCTGCGGTCGCACGATCATGAGGACGATCAGCAGGGCCCCATAGATCGCCAACTGCACCAGTGACGCCTTCGACGAGTCCAGGGCGACCACGTAGCGGAGAACCGGTTCCACCAGGGTGAGCACGGCCGCCGCGATCAACGAGCCGACCAGGTTGCCCTTGCCGCCGAAGATCACGATGGCGAAGATGGTCAGCGCGAACGGGAAGCCGAACGCGCCTGGCGTTGCCAGCCCCAGCCACCCGGAGAACACCGTGCCGACCAGTCCGGCAAGAGCCGAAGTGATGGCGAACACCACCACCTTGAACCGGAACACGTTCTTGCCGAGCGACTGTGTTGCCACCGAGTCTTCCCGGATGCCCTTCAGCACCCGGCCGAACGGGGACTGGCCGAGCCGCCAGCAGACGGCGAACACGACGACCAGGAGCACGCCGGCCAGGAGCAGCCAGTCCTCGGAGTGGTCGAGCTTCCAGCCGAACAGGTCGAGGTCGGTGATGTTGGTGATACCGATCGTCGACCCGAGCACGTCGATCCCGGCGATGATTCCGATCAGCCCGAGCGAGAACACCAGGGTCATCAGGATCAGGTACTCCTCGGAGAGGCCGAGTGCCACCAGCCCGAGCAGCACGCCGACCAGGCCGGCCGCCACGGTGCCGGCGAGGACCGCCGCACCGAACGGCCAGTGCTGCGCCGTGACGAGGTAGCCCACGGAGTAACCGCCGATGCCCGCGAACGCCGCATGGGCGACGGAGACCTGGCCGGCATAGCCGACGAGCAGGTTGACCGTGACGGCGAGAGAACCGTAGATGAGAATCTCGGTGAGATAGGTGATCCACATGATGGGCTCCCTCAGTTTCCGGCTGGACGGGTCAGCACGCGGCGCGGCGGCAGCCAGTTCCGCCAGCCTCCGCGGGTGGACAGCGCCACCAGGTAGACCACCAGCACGGCGAAGACGGCGGTCTGCGACCACTGCGCCGACAGGAGGATGGAAGCCCACTGCTCGAGCAGGCCGAGAGCCACACCCACCACGAGCGCGCGGAGCGGGCTGGTGCGGCTTCCGGCCAGGAATGCGACGACGAAACTGTAAATGATCACCCGGTCGCCCATGGTGGGTTCGACCGTGTACTGCAGGCCGTACCAGATGGCGCAGACGCCGGCGATCAGGCCGCCGATGCCGAAGACTACGATGTTGATTCGGCGGGTGTTGATGCCGAGCACCGCGGCCAGCGGCGGGTTGCTGCGGGCGGCCTTGATGGACCGGCCGAGCGGGGTCCTGGCCAGGAGCAGGGCGAGCCCGATGACGAGGACCAGGGCGCTGATGGCCTGGAGCACATCGAAGTTGGTGAACGTGATCGGCCCGAGGGTGACCGAGGAGAGCGTCGGCCCGTAAAAGGGCACGCTGCCGGTTCCCAGGAGCAGCTGCAGGACGGCGACGCCGAGGATGCTGAAGCCGAGGGAACTGACCAGGACTGCCAGCAGGGAGTTGGCCCCGGCGCGCGCCGAAACCGGACGGTAGATGAACACCTCGATCGCGATGCTGAGGGCGACGGCGGCCAGCACTCCGACCAGTGCGGCCGGCCAGAACGGGAGCTGTGTCCAGCTGGCCACCTGGAAGGCGGCGAGCGGGGCGATCGTGTAGGTGAGCGAGTAAGAGAAGTGAAACCTGCCGGTGACGCCGAGGATCAGGGCGAGTCCGGCGCCCATTGCGGCGTAGGACACGCCGCGGAACAGGCCGTTGGCCGTCAACTGAAGGAAGTCGTTCATCATTGAACCTTTGTGGAAGAAAAATGGTGACCGGTGAGCGGCCGGGGAATGCCGCCCACCGATCGGGTGGCACTACTTGTTGACGACGAGATCCTTGCCGCCGATGTTGAAGGTGGCGAGAGTGTGCACCTTGCCGTCCTTGTACTGGTAGACGCCCATCGGACGGCTGGCCACCCCGTGGGTCGTCAGGTCGATGGTGGTGACGCCGACAGTGGAGGTGTCCCCGCCGTAGACGCTGGGGAGGTCGGGATTCGCCTCGAGTGCTTTGAGCAGGTCGGCGCCGCGGGTCACGTCGCCGCCGGCCTTGACCGTTCCCCGCAGGATCTGCCAGAACGCGATCGTCTCCTCGTAGGCATTGGCGGCGTAGAACGACGGTGCCGGCGCGGTCGGGTACTTCGCCGCATAGGCGTCGACGAACAGCTTGGCCAGGGGGTTGGTCGGCGCGGTCGCATCGAAGAAGTTCATGGCGAAGTTGTATGCGCCGCTCTCGAAGGTGCCCTTCGATGCGTCCTTCGCGGTGTCGGTGTACTCAATGCCGATCAGCGTCGAGTCGATGCCTGCGGCGGTGAACTGCGCGGTCAGGGCGCCGGGCGCCTGGGCTCCCATGCCGACGATGATGACATCCGGCTTGTTCGCCTTGACCTTGGCGATGACGGTGGAGAAGTCCTGGGTGGCCGGGGAGACGGTCTCCCAGAGCCCGTTGAACTCCAGCCCGGCCGACTTCACCTTGTCTGCCAGGTCGCCCTTGATGGCGTCGTTGAACGGGCCCATTTCCCAGCCGACCAGGCCGACGGTCTTCGCGTCAGGGTGGGCCTTCTTGAGCCAGGCCAGCGTGCCGGGCAGTGTGTCGCCCGGGGCGACGGCCGTCGTGCCATAGAAGTAGGGAGCCCCGACGGCGAACGGCTGGGCCCCGCCGACGCCGTCAAGGGTGAGGATCTGGTCCTTCGCGGTGTCTTCCAGCATTGCGCCGAGGCCGTCGCCGTAGCTGGTGATCTTCGCGGAGACCTTCTCGTCGGCGAGTTCGCGGGCGGCCTGCTTGGATGCGACAGGGTCCGGGTTCTTGATGTCCTTGACCGAGAGGGAGATGTCCGGGCCGCCTGAAGCCTTGATCTGCTCGATCGCCAGGTCGATTGCCTGCTTCATCTCGGTGCCCTGCGGGGCGCCGGGGCCGGACATCGGCAATGCGGCGCCCAGCTTCCAGGTGAGGTCTTTCCCGTTGTCCGCCCCACCGGCATCAACGCCGAGGACGGAGCCGAGGGTGACGGTCGGGGCGCCTGAGCCTGCCGCGGGTTCGCCGCTGTTGGGGGTGCTCGCACAACTGGCGAGCAGGGTGGTTGCTGTGATGAGTGCCAACAGGGTGGCGACTCGGCGAGGTGCGCTGTGACCTCTGGACGTGTGAACCATTGTTCGGTTTCTCCATTTCACCGTTGAAGCGGGGACTAAGTGGTGCGGGGCCGATTTCCATCCTGTAGTGATCACTACAGATGCGGCTTCGGGAAGAGTACCTTGTAAGGTGTCGTCCGAGCAAGCAAAACCTCACAACGATTTGAACCGGAGCCTTTCGTATCCATGCCACGCAAGACTGAACGGCGCCACGTCCAGGGCGACTCGTCGCGTCAGAAGATTCTGGAGGCCGCGCTGGACATCGCCGCCGAACGGGGGTACGACGGCACGAGCGTCGCACTGGTGACCGAGAAGACCGGGCTGCCGGCGAGTTCCATTTATTGGCACTTCAAGAACAAGGATCAACTGCTCGCAGAGGCCCTGGACTTCAGCTATCGGCGCTGGCGAGCGGTGGGCCCGCCGTGGGCTGCCGAGCTCCCGCCGCTCCCGTTCGGCAGCCAGGTGCAGGATCGCTTCCGCCAGGCGGCGACCGCGTTCGTCGAGCAGCCGGAATTCTGGCGCCTGGGGCTCATGCTGGCGCTGGAGCAGCGCATCAAGGAGCCGGCGGCACGAACCCGCTACATCCAGGTTCGTGGAGAGTCGCTGGCCGCACTCACCGATTGGTGGGGCAGGTTGTTGGCCAGCACGTTCACCGACGTCGATCCCGCCGCGGCGAGCACGCTGGCGCGTTTCCACCTCGCCGCAATGGACGGCCTCTTCGTTGCGACCCAGGCTGACCGCGCGACGGACGTCCAGTGGCTCGTGGACACGCTCGCCGACGGGCTCAGCACCGCGGCATCCCGCTTGGTCGCGGCCGCACGATGACGCGGCAGACTACGGAGCAGCCGGAGAGCTCCCGGCTCCGGATCCTCAAGGCAGCCGCCCAGATCGCCGCGGAACGCGGGTACGAGGGCACGACGATCTCCCGCATCTGCGAGCGCTCTGGACTTCCCGTCAGCTCGGTGTACTGGTTCTACAAGGACAAGGATGACTTGCTCGCGGAGGTCGTCCTCCACAGTTTCACCGAGTGGCTGGCCGACCAGCCGGCCTGGCTTTCGACGCCGGGCGTGCCGCTCGGCGAGAGCCTGCGCGCCATCCTCACCAGGTCGGTGCGGAGCCTGCCGGCCGCACCCGAGTTCCTGCGTATCGGCCACATGCTTTCAATGGAACGGCGGGAGACGGAGCCCGCCGGGCGGGTGCTGTTCCTCCAGGTGCGGGAGCGGGTTCGCGCCGACCTGGCTCGCTGGTTCACGGAGTCGCTGGATCCGGCCGTCGTCAGCTCGCACCCCGACCTTCCCGACCACCTGGCGATGCTGATCATCGTGTTGACCGACGGGCTGTTCCTGGCCGACCAGATGGCGGACATTTGGGACCCCGATGTGTTCGTCGACATCATCGTTGTGATCGTGGAAAAAGCGGTGGCGGTTGCGAGTTCCTGAATAAAATGTCATTGTAGTGATCACTACAGAGAAGTAGTGAAACTCGATGATGAGGAATGACATGACCGCAGACACCGTGGCAGCGAAATTTCGACAGGTTCTCGGCCAGTACCCGACGGGTGTCGTGGTGGTCACCGCCCAGGGGACAGATGGAACCCCGATCGGCATGACGGTCGGCACGTTCAGTTCGGTCTCCCTTGACCCGCCGCTGGTGGCCTTCATGCCACAGAAGAGCTCGTCCTCCTGGGCTTCGATCCGCGCCGCCGGCGATCACTTCTGCGCGAACATCATCGGCGAGGAGCAGGAAGACGTGTGCCGCCAGGTCGCGACCCGCAAGGTGGACAAGCTCGACGGCATCCGCTGGCGTCTCTCCGACCACAACACCCCGATCATCGAGGACACCGTCGCCTACATCGACTGCGTGATCGTTGCCGTCCACGACGCCGGCGACCACGAGATTGTCATCGGCCGGGTCCTGGACCTCGACGTCGTCAGCCAGACCAACCCGTTGCTGTTCTTCCGCGGCGGCTACGGTTCGTTCATCCCCCGGTCCCTCGCCGCCGGCGGCGCCGACCTGTACGAACAGCTGCGGCTGGTCGATCTCGCGCGCCCGCACATGGAATGGCTCGCCGGCACCTGCGACACCGAAGTGACGGCCATTTCGCTGGTCCGCGACGAGCTCGTGCTCACCGCCGCTGCCGGCCGGGCGCAGACGGCGCAGGCTCCCACCCGGGTCGGCCAGCGGGTGCCGTTCATGCCGCCCCTCGGCGGCGTGTTCGCGGCCTGGGGCGACGACAGTCTGCGTGAGACGTGGCTCGGCCGCCTGGGACCGGACGCCACGCCGGAGCAGATCGACGCGCAGCGCGGGGCGCCTGATCGCATCCGCGCGTGTGGCTACAGCATCGCGCTCGGGCACACCAGGGGAGAGCGACTCGAGTCGCTGTCCACGCGGGTCAACCTCAAGGAACCCGGCGTCTCGGCCGAGGCGCTGAAGACCGTCATCCGGGAGGTGACCGGCGGCTACAACGCCGAGGACGTCTCAGACACCGAACAGCACGAGCTCCGGTCGCTCTCCGCCCCGGTCTTCGGCCCCGACGGGCGCGTCGTGCTCACCCTCACCCTGTGGGGTCCGCCCGGGACCATCCCGAAGACGCGCATCGATGAACTGGCCCAACTGTTGATCGGCACCGCGGCGGCGGCGACGACAGCGGTCGGCGGGGCAGTCCCGCGCGCCCGGTTCGCGGCGGCAGCGCTGTGAGTGGCATCACGACGGATGCCGACGTCATCGTCGTCGGTGCCGGTAACGCCGGGTTCGCGGCCGCCCTGGCCGCCGCTGAACGGGGCCGCCGGGTGCTGCTGCTGGAGAAGGCGCCGCCGGGCGCAGCCGGCGGCAACAGTTATTACACCGCCGGCGCGACCCGGATCGCCCACAACGGGCTCGCCGACCTGTTACCGATGCTCGAGCCGGATTCGCGCATTCTCGAAACCGTCGTTCCGCCATACCCGGCGCAGGAATACTTCGACGACATCACACAGCTCAGCGGCGGCCGGAACGACCCGGAGCGCACAGCCGTGCTCGTCAACGAGAGCCATCCCACACTGGCCTGGCTGCACTCCCTCGGCATGAGATACGAACTGCTCTATGACCGCCAGTGCTACCCACAGCCGGGTGGGGGCTACCTGTTCTGGGGCGGACTGCACCTCGGCAACGTCGGCGGCGGGGTCGGCATGATCGAGGACTACACCCGGATCGCCCTCGCACTGGGCGTCGAAATCCGGTACGAGCAGCACGTCTCCGGCCTCATCATGCACGACGACGCGGTGGCCGGGGTCACCGTCGGCACCGGGTCCGAACGCCGGCACCTCTACGCGGAATCCGTCGTCCTCGCCGCCGGCGGATTCCACGCGAACCCGGAGTGGCTGGTGGAGAACTTCGGCGCGGGCTGGGAGCGCGCCACCGTCCGCGGCACCCCGTACAGCACCGGCGACATGATCGCCGCGGCGCTGGCCGTCGGCGCCGCGCGGGACGGGGACTGGTCGACGGCGCACGCGGTGCAGTTGGACGCCTACTACCCGGAGAACGCGAGCAATCGACGCCTCACCAACCGACTGGCGCGGCTGAGCTACCCGATGGGCATCGTGGTCAATCGCGAGGGCAATCGTTTCCTCGACGAGGGCGCCGACTTCCGCAACTACACCTACTCGCGCTACGGCAAGGAGGTGTTGCGGCAGCCGGGCGGCATCGCCTTCCAACTCTACGACGCCACCACCCGGCCGACACTCCGGCCCGACCAGTACGACATGCCCGGGATCTCGGTGACGACGGCGGACACCCTCGAGGCGCTCGCGCTGTCCATCGGAATAGACCCGGCTGCGCTTCGCCACACAGTCGACGAGTTCAACGCCTCGATCACCGGGGCCGCCCTCTTCGACCCGACCATCAAGGACGGCCGCCGGGCCGCTGTCGACCCACCCAAGAGCAACTGGGCTGTTCCGCTGGAGACCGGCCCGTTCTACGCCTACCCGGTCAGCTGCGGCATCACCTTCACATACGGCGGGGTGAAATCGGATGCTGCTGCTCGCGTCCTCGACGAGCACGGCGAGGCGATCGCGGGGCTCTTCGTCACCGGCGAGATGCTCGGCGGCATCTACTGGGGCGGGTACCCCGGTGGCGCCGGCCTCGCGCTCGGCGCGGTGTTCGGACGGCTGGCTGGAACGCTCGCCTGAGGCGTCCAGGCAGCCGCCCGACTCCCCGCCCGACTGCTCAGGGCACGCGGGAGTCGAGCGCGCCGGTCACGCCGTACCACCCACGAGCGGCATCGACCAGGGCCCGTGGCGGCTGCGCGTAGTGGAAACCCACCCGGGCGGGCTTCAGGCCGCTCCGGCGGTACTGGGTCGCCCGCAGTTCGGCCACGGCCAGGAGAGTGCCGAGCGAGTCGATCACCGGCACGTCGTCGACCCGGGAGATGCCCTGGTCGGCGAGGAAGACGTTCAGCGGCCCCTCGCCGGGCACGATCACGTTGGCGCCCTGGGCGATCACCCTCCGCGCTGCGGCCTCGAACGCGTCGATCAGGCCGGCCGGAGAGGCATAGGCGGCCATCACGTCCGTGAACTCGGCCGCGACCTGCTCGATCGGACCGACGATCCGATCGAGGCCGTAGTTGCGCATATTGCGGCGCAACTGCGGCTCCAGCGCGCCGATGAAATTGACGATTCCGACGCAATCGCCGAGCTGGGCCGCCATCAGCACCGAGGTCTGGCCGAGGGCGATGACCGGGATATCGACGAGAGAGCGGATCTCCTCGTATCCCGTGTCCGGGATCGTCGCGATGAGGAACGCGTCGTAGCCTTCATCCTGCGCGCGGTAAGCGGCAGAGACGAACTGCTCCTTGTGCAGCCCGCTCAGGTAGCCGTAGCCGATGTGGGTCCCCGGGTAGTCGGAGGGATAGGTCCCCGGGGCCATGCCGTGGAAGTCGACCGTGACCCCCTCGCCCGCGACCGCGCCCATGTGCCGTTCGAGGGCGTCGCGGTAGTGCGGCACGTCCTCCAGGACGGTGAAGCTCTGGTGCCAGACGCGCAGGGTCACCGCGCACCGACAACGTCGGCCAGCGGCGCATCCGTCGTCTCGCCCAGGCGGGCGACGATGTCGGCCGAGGTCGTGACAGTTCCGAACATCGGCATGATGCTCGCGAAGGAGAAGTCGTGGGCGGCCGGGTTGAAGGAGGCGCACATGTCCTCCACGATGGTGACCTGCAGGCCGGCATCCGACGCGTGCCGCGCGGTCGATTCCACCACGAGGTTCGTGGCCACGCCGCCGATGATGATGTCGCGGATGCCCTCGGCGTGCAGCACGTGCAGCAGCGGGGAACCGACGAACGGGTCGACGCAGCTCTTGTCGAAGACGGGTTCGCCCGCCGCAGGCGTCAGCTCCTCGACGATCGCGGCCTCGGGTGAGTCGCGCAGCATGGCGCGGTCGTTGGGGTACCCGTCGAACCGGGCCAGCCGGTTGGTGCGCAGCAGGTAGGTGTCGTCGAAGGCCAGGCGCACGTGCACGATGAACAGGCCGGCGGCGCGTGCGGCCGCGAGCACGGCCTGCGCTTTCTCGATCACCCCGCGCTCGGCGACCTGGGCAGCGAGGGGGGCGGCTCGCCCCAGCGGCCCCTGCGAACAGAGAGCGACCTGGTAGTCGAGCATGAGGAGGGCGGTGCGGGGTGCGTGTGTCATTGGGCTGTCCTGTCGTGGAGGGTGATGGAGTGGATCGGGGAGGGAGTCACCAGGCCGACCAGCCGCCGTCGACGTAGACGACCTGGCCGGTCATGTAAGCGGATGCGTCGGAGGCGAGGAGGATCACCGGCCCGGCGATGTCGCGATCGGGGTCGCCGAGGCGGCCGAGCATCGTGCGCTGGGAGAACCAGGCCCGCTGGTCGGGGCTCTCGCCGAGGGCCGCCGTCATCTGGGTCGGGTAGAACACGCCGGGTGCGACACAGTTCACCGTGACCCCGTGTGGTCCGAGTTCGGCCGCGAGCGCCCGGGTGACGTTGGCGATGCCGGCCTTCGACGCGTAGTACGCGGACTCCGGCACCGGGCCGACGCGCTCGGCGTACACCGTGGACAGGTTGACGATCTTCCCGGAGCCCTGGGCGCTCATCCGTCGTCCCGCCGCGCGATTGAGCAGCCAGGTTCCCGTGAGGTTCACTCCGATCACGCGTTGGAACTCGTCCAGCGTGGTTTCGTCGTATGCCTTCCGCAACATCACGCCGGCGGCGTTGACGAGGATGTCGACGCGGCCGTGCCGGGTGATGACCGCGTCGAGAAGCGCCTCGACCTGCGCCTCGTCCGTCACGTCGCAGAAGTGCACGGATGCTCCGCCTCCGCATCGGCCGGCTGTCGCGTCGAGGTCGTCGGCGCGTGCCTCGCGGTCGACGATGGCGAGCACTGCGCCCTGCTCGGCGAAGGCTGCGGCGATGCGCTCGCCCAATCCGCCGGCCCCGGCGCCGACGACGAGGGCGACCTTGCCGGCCAGGCTGAACCGGTCGCTCATTTGGTTGCGACCGGCCGGGCCAGCCACGCAGCAGCGGTGCCGGCGACGCGACCGAAGATCCCGGCCTTGCCAATGGAGGTGCCGGTCATGTATCCGGCCCCGTGGAAGCCGCCGATCACCTCACCGGCGGCGAACAGCCCGCCGATCCGCTCGCCGAACACGTCGAGGACCTCCATGTCCGGGGTCACGGTGAGGCCGCAGTAAGTCGCCAGGACCACGGCCGTTGAGGCATGGGCGTAGAACGGCGCCTGCTCGATCGGGCGGGGGACGCCGACACCGCCGGACAGGTGGCTCCGGCCGAAGTCGTCGCTACTGTCGCCTCGGCACGCCGCGTTGTAGCGCTCGACAGTCGCAAGGAAGCCAGCGACCGGCAGACCGAGGCGTTTCGCAAGGTCGGCCAGGGTGTCTGCCGTGACCAGCAGGCCGCTCCGCTCCCGCGCGGCGAGGTCATAGATCGGAACCTCGTCGTCACTCTCGGCCATGACGGCGCCGTCGAACACCTGGTAAGTGAATCCCCCCGCTTGGCGGAGGCTGGCGTCTCCGAGCAGCTTGTACGGCAGCGACTCGTCGACGAAGCGGTCGCCCGCTGCGTTGACGGCGATCGCGCCCTTGTACACCGCGAGGACGCCGGTGCCCTTCTCGGCGTCCACCGCGTGCGGGTAGATGCCGTATGTGCCCTTGATGTACGGGGTGTCGATGACGCCGGCACCGAGTTGCCAGCCCATCAGCATCCCATCTCCGGTGCTGCCCGCGCCCCCGCCGCGGACGGCGCGTTCCATCTGCGGCGCGAACCGGGTGAGAAGTTCCGGGTTCTGCGAAAATCCACCGGTCGCCAGGATCACCGCGCCGGAGCGGATGCGCCGGGACTGCCCGTCGACGCTGACCCGCACCCCGGTCACGCGGCTGTTGTCTGCGCCGCCTTCGCGTTCAAGGCGGTCGACGGTGACGCCGGTGGCCAGCCGCACGCCCAACTCGGCAGCGCTGGCCCGCAGCAGGTCCAGCATCCGTCGGGTGTCGGTGGGATGTGACCGCGGCACGGTCTGCCCGGATGCCGCGTGTACCGTGCCGTAGGTCACGCCGTGAGCCTTGAGCCAGCGGTAGGTCGGCAACTGCTCCCGGCAGTAGAGGTCGACGAGGGCCGGATCGTTGGCGTGGAGGCCGGTCTCGAGGATGTCGCTGCGCAGCAGCTCCACGCTGTCGGCGATCCCCTGCGCCTCCTGCTCGCGGGTGCCGGCGAACGCGGACAGTCCCGCACTCAACACCGTGCTTCCGCCGGTTTCGCCCAGTTTCTCCAGTTGCAGAACCGTGGCGCCGGCCTCCGCTGCGGCCAGGGCGGCAGCGGCCCCGGCCAGTCCCCCGCCGACGACGATGACGTCGACGTGCTCTGGCAGTGTCATCTTCGACAGTTCCCTTCGGAGGCTGCGAATCGCTCCATGTAACGATCGCTACAGGGACAGCGTGCCACAGAATCCCGGACCCCGCAACCACGACGGTGGGAGCCGCGCATCGTTGCCGCGTGCCTACCTGCGGTTGGGCGCCTTCGCCAGCGCTACGAGACCCGCGATGCCGAGGACCACGCCGAGCAGGATGAAGCCGATGAAACCGGTGAAGAAGAGAGTTTCCATGGCCACAGTATGGCGCGGAAGCCGGCATCCGTCACCCGGATACCGCCGTCGACACAGGCAGGGCCCGGCGATTGCTCGCCGGGCCCTGTGGACTGCTGGAACGAATCCCGCTTACAGCGCTGCGAGAACCTCGCGCAGCAGCGTGGCGGTCTCGCTCGGGGTCTTGCCGACCTTGACGCCGGCGGCCTCGAGGGCTTCCTTCTTGGCCTGCGCGGTGCCGGCGGAGCCGGACACGATGGCGCCGGCGTGGCCCATGGTCTTACCCTCCGGCGCGGTGAAGCCGGCGACGTACCCGACGACCGGCTTGGTGACGTGGGCCTTGATGAAGTCGGCCGCGCGCTCTTCGGCGTCGCCGCCGATCTCACCGATCATGACGATCGCCTTGGTCTCCGGGTCGGCTTCGAAGGCTTCGAGGGCGTCGATGTGCGTCGTGCCGATGATGGGGTCGCCGCCGATGCCGATCGCGGTGGAGAAGCCCAGGTCGCGCAGTTCGTACATCATCTGGTAGGTCAGCGTGCCGCTCTTGGAGACGAGGCCGACCGGCCCCTTGCCGGTGATGTTCGCCGGCGTGATGCCGACGAGCGCCTCACCGGGAGTGATGATGCCGGGGCAGTTCGGACCGATGATGCGGGTCTTGTTGCCCTTCTCCTGCGCGTATGCCCAGAACTCGGCCGAGTCCTGCACCGGCACGCCCTCGGTGATGATGACGAGCAGCGGGATTTCGGCGTCGATGGCTTCGATGACGGCGTCCTTGGTGAAGGCCGGCGGCACGAACGCGATGGAGACGTCGGCGCCGGTCTTCTCGATCGCCTCGGCGACCGAACCGAACACGGGCAGCAGGGCATCGCCGTGGACGACCGTGGTTCCCGCCTTGCGGGCGTTGACGCCGCCGACGACCTGGGTGCCGGCCTTGAGCATCAGAGCGGTGTGCTTCGTGCCCTCGCCGCCGGTGATGCCCTGGACGATGACCTTGGAGTCCTTGTTGAGGAAGATTGACATGTGTTTTTCCTTATTCCTTGATCTCGACCGGCTCGATCAGCGGGCGATATGCGCGAGTTCGGCGGCCTTGTCGGCGCCCTCGTCCATGGTGGCGGCCAGGGTGACCAGCGGGTGGTTGGCCTCGTTCAGGATGCGACGGCCCTCCTCGACGTTGTTGCCGTCCAGGCGCACGACCAGCGGCTTGTTCGCGGCGGAACCGAGTTCCGCGAGCGCGCCGACGATGCCCTTGGCGACGGCGTCGCAGGCGGTGATGCCACCGAAGACGTTGACGAAGACGCTCTTCACCTGCGGGTCACCGAGGATGACGTCCAGGCCCGCAGCCATGACCTCAGCGGATGCTCCGCCGCCGATGTCGAGGAAGTTGGCCGGCTTGACGCCGCCGTGGTTCTCACCGGCGTAGGCGACGACGTCGAGCGTCGACATGACCAGGCCGGCACCGTTGCCAATGACCCCGACGGAGCCGTCGAGCTTGACGTAGTTGAGGTCGTTCTCCTTGGCCTTGGCCTCCAGCGGGTCCGCGGCGGCCGCATCCTCGAGGAGGGCGTGCTTGGCATGCCGGAATCCGGCGTTCTCGTCGAGCGTGACCTTTCCGTCGAGGGCGATGATGTCGCCCTCCTCGGTGAGAACCAGCGGGTTGACCTCGACCAGCGTCGCATCCTCACCCTTGTAGACCTGGTACAGCTTGACGAAGACATCGGCCACCTTATCGACGAGTTCCGCCGGGAAGTTCGCGGCGACGGCGATCTCGCGGGCCGTCGCGGCGTCGATTCCCTTGATCGGGTCGACCTCGACCCGGGCGAGTGCCTCGGGCTTCTCGACGGCCAGGACCTCGATCTCCATACCGCCCTCGACGCTGGTGAGCGAGAGGTAGGAACGGTTGGCACGGTCAAGCAGCACCGAGAAGTAGAATTCCTGGGCGATCCGGGCGCCGCCGGCGACCATGACCCGGTTCACGGTGTGGCCCTTGATGTCGAGTCCGAGGATCGCGCGGCCTGCCGCTTCCGCCTCGTCCGGAGTCTTGGCCACCTTGACGCCGCCGGCCTTGCCGCGGCCGCCGACCTTGACCTGCGCCTTGACAACCACGACGCCGCCAAGCTTCTCGGCTGCTGCGCGCACGTCCTCGGGGGTGTCCGCGATGATGCCCGGGAGAACCGGAACTCCATACTGCTCAAACAGGTCTCTGGCCTGGTATTCGTAAAGATCCACGCTGCTTTTCCAATCCGCGTCGTAGCGTTCGTGCATGCTGAGGGGTGATGGGCGCAGCTGTGCGCTGTCAGATTTAGCTCGACATCAAGACATACTGGCCACCTCAAACTCTACCTCCTGAAAGGTGAGGGGCGCCTCCCGCACCCCGCCCGTGCACCGCGTGTAGGCAAGCCAAAGCTTGCTGGCGGCGCGGGCGGCGCAGTGCTTGTCTAGGGGAATGACTGATGTGCAGCACGCCCCTGAGCCCCACGCACCGGGCCTCGCCTCCCGGCTGAACTGGCTGCGCGCCGGCGTGCTCGGGGCGAACGACGGCATCGTTTCGGTCGCGGCGCTGGTGGTCGGTGTGGCCGCCGCCACGACGGATGCTCCGACGATCCTGATCGCGGGGGTGGCGAGCTTGCTCGCCGGTGCGGTCTCGATGGCGCTCGGCGAATACGTCTCGGTGTCGAGCCAGCGCGATACCGAGCATGCCTTGATCGCCAAGGAGCGCTTCGAGCTGGAGACGATGCCCGAGGAGGAGCTGGCCGAACTGGCGGAGATGTACCGGGGGAAGGGGCTCGCCCCGGACACCGCCCGGCAGGTGGCGCTCGAGTTGACCGCGCACGACGCCCTCGCCGCCCACCTGGAGGTGGAACTCCACATCAGCACCGACGACGTGTCGAACCCGTGGCACGCGGCGCTGGCATCCGCTTTGTCGTTCACGATCGGCGCCGTGCTGCCGCTGCTGGCCGTCCTGCTTCCGCCGGACGAGTGGCGCATCCCGGCCACCTTCCTCGCCGTTCTGGTCGCGCTCGTGATCACCGGCTGGCTGAGCGCGTTCCTGGGCGGAAGCACCAAGTCGCGTGCCATCGCGCGGGTGGTCATCGGCGGCCTGCTGGCGCTGGGCGTCACCTGGGCGATCGGCGCACTGATCGGCACCGCGGTCTGAGAAATGGCTGGCATCCGCCGCCGATTTGCCGTAGCGCTTGTCGAACGCCACTGCGCGCGTTGGATTCGGCACGCGTAACGGCGTTCGCCCAGCGCAACCCAAAGAGGCACCCCGGTCGGAATGAACTGGTCCCCGTAAGTTGGACTGGTTATTCAGACGTTAGCAGGGGATCAAGCCGCGAGGGCCTGAGTTCGGTATTGCACCGGGCTCAGGCCCTCGAGCTTTRTCGATATCCGGTCGGTGTTGTACCAGTGGATGTATTCGGTGATGGCTGTGACGAGGTCGTCGACGTTGTCGAAGGTGTCGTGGTGGAAGGCTTCTTCTTTGAGATGGCCGAAGAAGTTCTCGRCGACCGCGTTGTCCAGGCACGTTGCT